>JAAAOL010000064.1 GCA_009908885.1 Bacteroidota bacterium
GACTTCGATTATGATGATGACGACTTCGACGATCTCGACGACGACTATGACTATGATGACGACGATTTCGACTACGACGACGAAGAGGACGACTACTAGTCCCTGACCGCTGGCCGAAGCCGAGCGGACGTCGAGCATATCTCCGCTGCGCCCCGGTTGCCCCTGAGCAGCCGGGGCGTTTTTGCGAGGCCTCTTCCGGGAGCCGCCTGTGTCCGCACAACGTATTCCGTTATTGTGCCAGAATCGGTGCCGTTATTGTCCCTGGACGGCGCGCCGCTGTGGATAACTTGTGCGTGCGGTCCGGCGTGGTGCGGGCGGCGGCTCAATAACGGATCCTCCAGCACGCCTCAGCGGGCAGAATCGGGGGTTTGGCGCGCGTCAGGGCATGTCCGTTATGCCAAATTGCCCGTTTCGCGCCGGTCGGCATTGTGGATAAAAACGGCTTGCATCAGGCCCGCTGACTCGATTTATTTAGTATTAAGACATGCCGACCTTTTCTACTACGGTTTATCGCTGGGGCGATAGACCGTTATTCGTCTATGGTTTCGGCAGCGTGCCGGGCGGCCACAGGCCTGTCTCCTCGCACGGCGCACGCTGCCGATCGCCGCTGTCTGTTCGGCCTGCCACGGGCCTACGTCTATTTTGTATCACCCTATTGACGCGGAGGGATTTATGAGCACTGAGGTAAAAGCAAGACTGTTCGATGAGGCCGTCGAGAAGACGTTGCCAGCCAAGAAAGACCTGGCGCAGGGGCTTTCCATCGAGCGCGTCTTTACGACGGACGGGGAGGACCCGTTCGAGACGGTCGAGTGGGAGACCCGCGAGGCCGCCATCAAGAACCCCAAGGGCGAGGCCATCTTCCAGCAGAAGGACGTCGAGTTTCCGAAGGGCTGGAGCCAGCTGGCCACCAACGTCGTCGCCTCCAAATATTTCTACGGCGACCTGTCCGACGGCAACGGCGACCCGTCCGAGGGCCAGCGCGAGTATTCGCTGCGGCAGCTCATCCACCGCGTCACGCGCACCATCGCCGACTGGGGCATCGAGCAGAACTACTTCGCCTCCGAAGAGGACGGCGAGCGCTTCTACGACGAGCTGACCTGGCTCTGCCTCCACCAGCACGGCGCCTTCAACAGCCCGGTCTGGTTCAACGTCGGGCTCAACCAGCAGTACGGCATCCGCGACACGGGCGGCAAGACGATCTGGGCCTGGGACCGCGACAAGGAAGAGATCGTCAAGATCGACCCGTACGAAGGGCCGCAGGCCTCGGCGTGCTTCATCATCTCCGTCGAGGACTCGATCGACGACATCTGGCAGCTCATGGGCGAGAGTGCGCGTCTCTTTAAGTTCGGCTCCGGCGTGGGCGCGGACTGGTCCACGCTGCGCTCCACGCGCGAGAAGCTCTCCGGCGGCGGCGTCCCTTCCGGCCCCGTCTCCTTCATGCGCGTGCAGGATGCCACGGGCGGCACCATCAAGAGCGGCGGCAAGACGCGCCGGGCCGCCATCATGCAGACGCTCAAGGTGTGGCACCCGGACATCATGGAGTTCGTCGAGGCCAAGATGGAAGAGGAGAAGAAGGCCTGGGCGCTCATCGAAGAGGGCTACGACGGCAGCTTCAACGGGCCCGCCTACGGCAGCGTCGCCTTCCAGAACGTGAACCAGTCGGTCCGCGTCACCGACGCCTTCATGTCCGCCGCCGAGCACGACGACCACTTCGGCCTGAAGGCCGTCCTCAGCGGCGAGGTCGTGGAGGAGGTGCGGGCCAAGGATATCCTCGACGCCATCGCCGAGGGCACCCACCTCTGCGGCGACCCCGGCCTGCAGTACGAGGACACCATCCAGCGCTGGCACACCTGCAAGACCACCGGGCCGATCAACTCCAGCAATCCGTGCTCGGAGTACATGTTCTTGGACAACTCGGCCTGCAACCTCGCCAGCCTCAACCTGCGCAAGTACCA
Organism: Bacteroidota bacterium; assembly: GCA_009908885.1. Lineage (GTDB taxonomy): Bacteria > Bacteroidota > Rhodothermia > Rhodothermales > JAAAOL01 > JAAAOL01. The sequence continues at coordinate 1,956 of JAAAOL010000064.1, forward strand.
GAACGACGACGGCAGCGTGAACGTGGAGCGCCTGCGCGCCGCCGCCCGCATCTATATTACGGCCCAGGAGATCCTGGTCGACAATGCGGGCTACCCGAGCGCCGACATCGCCCGCAACAGCCACCTGTTCCGCCCCCTCGGCCTCGGCTTCGCCAACCTGGGCGCGCTGCTCATGTCGATGGGCCTGCCGTACGACTCCGACGAGGGCCGCGCCGTGGCGGGCGCCATCATGGCCATCGAGCACTGCGAGGCCTACGCCCGCTCCGCCGAGATCGCGGCGAACGACGCCATCGGGCCGTTCGCGGGCTACGCCGAAAACCGGGAGCCCTTCCTGGAGGTCATGCAGATGCACCACGACGCCGTGGACGACATCGACCCGACGTGCCCGGACTACCTGCGGCGCGCCGCCGAGGAGAGCGCCGACCGCATGGTGGCCCTCGGCCACCGGCACGGCTACCGCAACGCGCAGGCCACCGTCCTCGCGCCCACCGGCACCATCGGCTTCATGATGGACTGCGACACGACGGGCGTGGAGCCGGACATCGCGCTGGTCAAGTACAAGCTGCTGGCTGGCAAGGGCGACGGCATGATGAAGATCGTCAACCGCACCGTGCCGCTGGCCCTCAAGCGCCTCGGCTACAGCGAGGACGAGGTCATGGCCATCATCGAGTACATCGACCACAACGACACCATCGAGGGCGCGCCCGTCCTCAAGGACGAGCACCTGCCGGTCTTCGACTGCGCCTTCAAGCCGCAGAACGGCGAGCGGTCCATCCACCACCTGGGCCACATCAAGATGATGGCGGCCTGCCAGCCGTTCATCTCGGGCGCCATCTCCAAGACGGTCAACATGTCCGAGGACGCCACGGTGGAGGACATCGCCGACGCGTACCTGCAGGGCTGGAAGCTGGGCCTCAAGGCGCTCGCCATCTACCGCGAGAACTCGAAGCGCAGCCAGCCGCTCTCGACCTCGAAGGACGGCAACACGAAGAAGTCCAAGAAGCAGCAGGCCGCCGAGGCCAGCGGCGACGGCGTGGCCGGCGACGTGGAGCCGGAGATCGTGGAAAAGGTGGTCGAGAAGGTGGTCTACAAGCCCGTCCGCAAGCGCCTGCCGGACGAGCGCCCCAGCCTGACGCACAAGTTCAGCATCGCCGGGCACGAGGGCTACCTCCACATCGGCCTGTACCCGGAGACGCAGATGCCGGGCGAGATCTTCATCACGATGGCCAAGGAAGGCTCCACCATCTCGGGCCTGATGGACGCCTTCGCCACGGCCATCTCCATCGCCCTCCAGTACGGCGTCCCGCTCGAAGACCTGTGCCGCAAGTTCAGCCACATGCGCTTCGAGCCGAACGGGTTCACCAACAACAAGCAGGTGCCCATCGCCAAGTCCATCATGGACTACATCTTCCGCTACCTGAGCGTCAAGTTCCTGCAGCAGCCGGTGGAGGACGAAGCGACGGAGGATGCCGTAAACCCTAATGAGGCCGTTGCGGCAGAGGCGCGCCGCAGCGGCCCGGCCCGGGACGAGACGCAGATGGGCCTGTTCGACGGCGCCGACCCCGCCGAGGTGGACCCGCTCGTCGGGCAGACCATCGAGGCGTTCATGGCGCACGCCAAGCCGAAGACGGCCCCCGCCGACGCGCCCGCGCCCGCCCCGGCCTCGGGCCCCACGTTCCAGAACCAGGACGACTCGCCCCCGTGCCCCAACTGCGGCGCCATCACCGTCCGCAGCGGCGCGTGCTACGTCTGCACCCAGTGCGGGACGAGCAGCGGGTGCGGGTGACATAGGGTTGACACCTTCCGTATGTACATTAGCGCCCGGCTTCCTGGTGTGGAGGTCGGGCGCTTTGGTTGACGAATCATAGCGACTGGCCGACACAGTAGCGTCGGGTTTGAGGAATGCTGATCCCGATGCCGTTGCGCGAGGGCCGGATGGAATTATTCGCGTGATTCTGCATATATTCCACACACTATTGCTCTCTCCGTCTATACGACGTTCCACTCCGTGAGTCAGTCGACTGCTTCGATTATTGCCGAGCCTCCGCTTCAGGCCGTCGTCGCCACGCAGCGCGTCCTCGACGCCGGGCGAGATCGGGCGCGGCGGCAGATCCGGCAGGCAGTGGATGCGGATCGGCACCTGCCCGCCGCCCGTAGCTTCGTAAAGGCGGTGCTGGCAAGCTACTGGGAACACCGAGCAGGCGACTGGCCCCTTCCCGCTCCCATCGCTCCTTTCGAGACGGTGCCGCTTACAGGTACGCTCGCGTCGCTGGCGCACACGCTCGGCACCTCTGCGGCGCGGCTCGACGTGCTGGAGGCGGGCCATCGGATCGGGCAGATCTACATGCGGTTGCTTCCGCGCTCGTTCCGGGCGCAATACGGCGTATACTACACGCCCCCCATCCTCACCCGCAGGCTCATCGAGTCGGCCACGGAGGCGGGCGCCGACTGGGCGACGGATACTGTGCTGGACCCCGCCTGTGGCGGTGGGGCCTTTCTCGCTCCCATCGCGCAACAGATGGTCGATGCCCTGCCGGAGTTGCCACCTGAAGCTGTGCTCGATCACATCGCTGAACACCTCCACGGCTTCGAGATCGATCCGTTCGGCGCGTGGATGTCGCAGGTGATGGCCGAAGCGGTCCTCCTGGACGTCTGCCGGTCGGCAGGCCGTCACCTCCCTCCTCTCGTAACGGTGTGTGACAGCCTCGAACAGGTCGACCGGGCCGCATCGTTCGACGTGGTGCTCGGGAATCCGCCCTACGGCAAGGTCAAGCTCTCGAAAGAGCGCCGCGCGCACTTCGACCGCAGTCTGTACGGGCATGCCAACCTGTACGGCCTCTTTACGGACGTGGCCGTTCATCTGACCCGGCCCGGCGGGGTGATCGCCTACGTCACCCCGACGAGCTTTCTGGCCGGTCAGTACTTCAAGGCGCTGCGCGACCTCCTGGGGCGCGAGGCCCCTCCGATCAACATAGACTTCGTCGCCACGCGCAAGGGCGTCTTCGACGACGTACTTCAAGAGACGCTGTTGGCTACGTATCAGCGGGGCGGTATGCCCGAGCAGGCTGCCCGCGTGTGCGTCATCGAGCCGACCGACGATGAAGCCCTCGCTATCTCACGAGCCGGGACGTGTCGTCTTCCGGAGGATCCGTCGCAGCCCTGGATCATCCCGCGCTCGTCCGAGCAGGCTCCGTTAGTCGCCGGCATGCAGCGCCTGCCACACCGTCTGAGCGATTACGGATACTGCATCAGCACCGGTCCGCTCGTGTGGAACCGTCACAAGTCCCAGTTGCGCACAGAGCATGGCCCGGGCACCTATCCGCTAGTCTGGGCCGAAGCCGTGGCGTCGGACGGTACGTTCATCTTCCGAGCAGAGAAAAGGAATCACGTTCCATACTTTGCGCCCGAAGACGATCAGGACTGGCTACTCACCGGTGCGCCGTGCGTGCTCGTGCAGCGCACGACGGCGAAGGAGCAGCACCGGCGCTTGATCGCCGCCGTGTTGCCCCGCTCGTTCGTCGAATCACACGGGGCTGTCGTCATAGAAAACCATCTCAACATGATTTATCCGGGAGATGGCACACCCCACGTATCGCCTCGAACGCTCGCCACGCTGCTCAACAGCGACATCGTAGACCAGGCGTTTCGCTGCATTAGCGGGAGCGTAGCCGTGTCCGCCTACGAGCTGGAGGCGCTCCCTCTTCCCTCCCCGGATGCGATGAAACGCATCGAGGCAGCCGTAGAGGCGGACGCTGGAGCACGCGACGTCGAAGCCCTCATTCGGGACGCCTACCTCACGTAGCATGGAACCCCTTCCTCCCCTGCCTTCACGCGACGTAGTCCGCGAGCGTCTGCGGCGTATTTTTCCGGCGGGCACCCCGAATCGGAATTATTGTATTCGTGACATGGCAGCGAGCACCGTGTTCGTCATGCTGTATGTCGGCGCCGTCGCTGAGCGAGATCGGTGGGTTCGGCCCGATCAGATCACACGCATGTCCGATGCCCAGGCCGCCCGAATCACTCGTGAGGAACGGCTCGCCTGGTACGAAGAATCCCTGCGTCCGGGCGGTGGCCAGTCGGCCGATCAGTGGTACGCCGCGAACACGCGCGAGCCCATTCGGGACGAGACGATTCGCAACGGGTTCATTCCGCTCGGAGCCGTGAAAGAGCGCGAAGGACTGCCGACGACCTCGCCACGCCCCCGCTACGCCCTCACGGGGTCCTTCGCGGCACTCTTCGATCCTGATCTTGAGGGCGAACCCCTCACCGACGCTATTCGGAACTGGCAGTCCCAGAACCTGACGGCCGGTGCGCGGGCACGCGTGCAGATCCTTCGCCAGGCAGCCGTAGAAACCGAGGAGGGCGTGCTCGTGCAGTTTCCCAATCAGGAGACGCGCCGCATGGCCCCAGGACCGAGTTCGGTCATTTCGAAGGCCGTCATCGAAGAGTTCGCGCCGGGTTTCTTGGAACGGCCCGGCGTGGTGTTTTTGAGCGAGAGCCGCAACAAGATCGTGGCTCGCGACGACCAACTCGCTCAGACAATTGGCCTTTCGATCGACCCCGACCGACACCTCCCAGATATCATTCTCGTCGACCTCGGGCCGCCGAGTCCCTTGCTTGTCTTCGTGGAGGTAGTGGCTACCGATGGCGCTATCGACCACCAGCGCCGGGCCGCCCTACTCGGCTACACCACCGATGCTGGCTACGACCCAGAGCACGTTGCGTTTGTAACGGCCTACAAGGATCGGAACGACACAGCCTTCAAGCGAACCGTACCCGTTCTGGCCTGGCAGTCCTTCGCCTGGTTCATGTCAGAGCCGCAGTACATCATCCACTTGCGTCGAAAACCTGAGGAGCAGACGTCACATCTTGCAGAGCTGTTACGCTGACCTAGCTCGCAATTCTTGAAATGACATCACGGTTCTTCAGAGGCATAGAAACTGTCGGCGTTAGCATCCCCGAAGTACCAGCGGTAGCGTAGAGACGCCTCGCCGAGACGTCTCTACATCGGGGAACGGAATCTGCGCCGCTCCGGTGCGTCCCGACCTTCTGCCTCAGCCGTCTACTCCCCGCCGAGGCGAACCACGGCGGGCGGTGACGCCGCAACAGACGCTATCACACGTGCCCAGAGAAGCCCTTATCGTAGCCGGACCGAACGGGGCGGGGAAGACGACGTTTGCCCGCGCCTACGTGGCCGAGCAGCCGCGCCCGTTCCTGAGCGCCGACGCCATTGCTGCGCAACTCCGCCCGGACGATCCGACGGCGGCGCGGGTAGACGCCGGACGCGTGTTCTTTACCGAACTCAACACGCATATCCACTCGGGAGAATCCTTCGTCGTTGAGTCCACGCTGGCTGGACGCGGCGTTCAGCGGATCATCGCGCGCCTCCACCAAGCAGGATATACCGTTACTATCGCCTTTCTCTTTCTTGCCTCTCCCGCGGCCTGCATCGCCCGGGTCCGTGAGCGGGTCCGAAAAGGAGGCCATGATGTTCCGGTGGAGGACATCGTGCGTCGCTACTACCGGAGCAAGCGTAACTTCTGGCGCGTATACCGGCACGAGGTAGATCGCTGGCAGCTCTACTTCAACAACGGCGATGACTTCGAACTCGTCGCGACAGGGGAAGGAAAGGTCCTCGTCATTAGCGACGAGTCCCACTACCAGTTATTTCTGCAGGATCTAAAAGCCGACAACGATGCACGCTCCTGAACTCAGCAAGGAAGCCCTGCAACAGGCTCTCGAATTCAAGCGCATCGGCAGCCGGGCGGTGCGGGAGGCGCAGGCGGAGAGTCGGCGGCTCGGGGTGCCCAACGTCTACGAGATCAACGGCATCCTCCACTACGAGCGCCCGGACGGCTCGCTGACGACGGAGGACCCGTACGAGGAGTGGCAGCGGCACGTCAGCCAGTAGCGCTCCGCAGGGATCGGGGGGCCTCTGGCACGACGCAGGGGGGATCCGGGTGGCATTAAAATAACCCACGTTGTGGGATAGCCCCGATGTTGCCCTGTGACCGCAGACCACGGACGGCAGACGGCTAGAACGAGTGGTTTTTCGCGGTCTGCGGTCTGCCGTCCGTCGTCCTGCAGGGGGGCAGTCGCTGTGGTACGCACGCAGTGCGGGCCCACGGAGCCGGGGAGGGGCTCGCCTCACACCGCCGTCTCCGTCCACACATCATGTAACGAACCCATGACGGCGCCCGCGTCGAGGCGGTAGACCTTGCGTGCGTGGGGGAATAATGATCAGTTTGAAGAGCTACGCCGCGGTCCCTCCCCCTCATTGTCCCGTCTTATGCGCTCCCCGTATCAGCGCGTGCTCCTTCTCTCCGTGGTGGGCGTCGCCCTTGGCATCGGCGCGTTCACGTTCATCTACGCGAAGGGCTTCTCCTACATGACGAACGACCCGGCGGCCTGTGCCAACTGCCACATCATGGACGATCACTTCGACGCCTGGCTGAAGTCGAGCCATCAGGCGGTGGCGGTGTGCAACGACTGCCACACGCCGTCCGGCTTCGCCGCGAAGTACTGGACCAAGGCCGAGAACGGGTTCTGGCATTCGCTCGCCTTCACGACGGGCAACTTCCCGGATCCGCTGCGCATCAAGCCGGGCAATCGGGAGGTCACGGAGGCGGCGTGCATGAAGTGCCACCAGGACCTCACGGCGACGATCGCTCCAGGGCCGCACCTGGTCGGCGCCGGGAGCCGCGCGGAGCCGGAGGACGAAGGCCTCGCATGCATCCGCTGCCACGACGCCGTCGGGCACTGGGTGCGCTGATCCGTATTCCATTCCCATCCCCCCTCTACCGACATGGCTACCCCCGAAGCGACGAACGAACCGGACCGCCCGCGTAGCTGGTGGCGCCGCTATCGCTGGTTCATCCTCACCGTCGGCGTGGCGCTGGCTACGGTGGGCCTGCTCGCCCTGCTCACGAACATCATGGAGCGGCAGCAGGAGGCCCTCGACCCCTTCTACCGGGTGACCGAACTCACCGACACGACGACCAACCCGGCCGTCTGGGGCGAGAATTTTCCCGTCCAGTACGACCTCTACCGGCGGACGGTGGATCAGGTGCGGACCCGCTACGGCGGCAGCGAGGCGCTCCCGAGGCAGCCCACGGTGCTCGACCCGCGCGAGGAGGTGTCGACGTCCCGCCTCGTCGACGACCCCCGCCTGCGCGAGTTCTGGGCGGGCTACGCCTTCGCCGAGGACTTCCGCGAGGAGCGGGGCCACGCCTACATGTTCATCGACCAGATGTACACCGAGCGGCAGCGCGTGGCGCAGCAGCCGGGCACCTGCCTCAACTGCCACGCGTCCACGTACACCGTCTACAAGGAGCTCGGGGACGGGGACATCATGGAAGGCTTCGAGCGGATGAACCAGCTGCCGTATCAGGAGGCCGCAGCGATGGCCGAGCACCCGGTCTCGTGCATCGACTGCCACGATCCGGAGACGATGCAGCTGCGCATCACGCGACCGGCGTTCATCCACGGCATGCGCACGCTCAAGGCCACCCAGGGCGTGGAGGACTACGACGTCAACGTGGACGCCAGCCGGCACGAGATGCGCACCTACGTCTGCGCCCAGTGCCACGTGGAATACTACTTCGAGGGGCCGGAGAAGCGTCTGGTCTATCCGTGGCAGAAGGGGCTGCAGGCCGATAGCATCCTGGCGTATTACGAAGAGACCGGGTTCAGCGACTGGCAGCACGCCACCAGCGGCACGCGGTCGCTCAAGGCGCAGCATCCCGAGTTCGAGATGTACAGCCAGGGCATCCACGCCCAGAACGGCGTCACCTGCTCGGACTGCCACATGCCGTACACGCGCGTCGGCGCCATGAAGGTGAGCGACCACTGGGTGCGGAGCCCGCTGCTGAACGTCAACAACGCGTGCCAGACCTGCCACAAGGCGTCCGAGGAGGAACTCCTCACGCGCGCCCACACGATCCAGAGCCGCACCTACCAGATGCGCAACACCGCCATCGACGCTGTACTGGAGTTGACGAAGGCCATCGCCGCCGCCATCGAGGCCGACGCCGAGAACCCGCGCATCGCGACCGCGCAGGCCTACCAGCGCAAGGCGCAGTTCCTGACGGACTTCGTCGAGGCCGAAAACTCGATGGGCTTCCACGCCGACCAGGAGGCCATGCGCGTCCTGGGCGAGGCGATCAACTACGCGCGGATCGGCCAGGTCGCCATCTACGGCGGCCCGCTCCCGCCGACGGCTCCGGCCCTGACCCCGGCTCCGCCGCAGACCGTCACGCCGGCGGCAGACTGACGCGGGTCCGGAGGGTGCATGGATGTATGGGTGGAGGTATGGAAGGAGCCAGGGAGAAACGCCCGTACGCACGTCCACCCGTCCACACCTTCACCCCCGCTAATATCCGCCGAGGCGAAACACGCGGTTGACGTTGAAGCCGAAGCGGAAGTCGCCCGCGAAGAAGTCGTCCGTGTTGCGGGCGATGGTGTGCTGCTCGGTCATCCACTGCGAGGTGGTCAGGAAGAGCTGAAAGACGTGCCCGCCCGTCTCGATGTTGACGCCCACGGCCACGGCGTTCTCCGTGCCGTCCGTGCGGTCGCCGAAGACGGGGATGTACTCGGCCAGGATCGCCCAGCGGTCGTTGAAGGCGTAGCGCCCGCCCAGGCCCACGGCGAGGTGGTCGTTCTCCTCCGTGATGATTTCGCCGTCCAGGTCGCGGCTGATGAACACCGTGTTGAAGTGCGAGAACATGGGCGTCACCTGCAGGCTCAGGCGGTCGTTGAACTTGCGGGCGATGAGCACCGCGCCGAGGTAGTTGAGGCGGTCCTGCACGTCGAAGCCGTTCTCCGTGGTCACGATGCCCACGTCGCCCTTCAGGCTGAGCGTGACGGGGATGCGGTTGTCCTTGCGCTGCTGGAGGAGGCGGGCCTTGACGCGCCCGTCGTAGAGCTTGTCGAACCGGGAGCGGCCGATGCCGAGCGAGAGCCAGTCCGTCACGCCGTAGTCCAGCCCGAAGCGGATGTTGGCCGAGCCGTCCAGCCCGAAGAGCGTCTCCACCCCGTCGGTCGCGATGCCGAAGGAGTGCATGATGGTGAAGTTCAGGTTCTGCTGCGGCAGGTGCATCACCGAGCTGGTCATGATGAGCGTGGGCGCCCAGAAGGTGTCCTCCACCGGGCCGCCGGGGTTGGCCCGTTCGCGGGGCATCTGGGCCTGCGCGGGCCGGGCGAGGCCGCCGAGGACGAGGAGCGCGATCACCAGGAGGGAACGGAGACAGGTCATAGCAGGGTCGGGGTAGCGGATAAAGAAACAGGGTCCGTAGGAGAATTAGTCGCCGTTTGAATCGTCCAGCGGCTCCAGGACGGCATCGATGAAGATGTCTTGCTCCGGGTCCACCTTCACGATCACCAGGCTGGGCGGCTCGATGTCGTAGTCTTCCAGGTTCAGCGTCCACCCCGCCAGCACCTTCAGCGAGGTGGGCGTCCGCTGGATCGAGCCCTCCACCGTGATCTCGCGCGTCACGCCGTGGATCGTAAAGTCGCCGCGCACCCGCACCGGCTGCAGCTCGCGGCTGGTCGGGTCGTAGTCGCTGACGATCTGGCCGAAGAACTCGGCGAAGGGGTACTCGTCCGTGTCCAGCGTGCGGCGCAGGTCCTTGTCGCGCTTGCCGATGCCCGTGTCCAGGGTCGCCAGGTCGAGGTAGAAGTCGACCGTGCCGTCGCTCAGGTCGACGCGGCCGACGAGGTGCTCCGAGGTGCCCCGGAACGAGTGGAGCGGGAGGTCGGAGGTGAATTCCGCGTAGCCCGAGCGCGTCTGGTACACCTGGGCCTGGGCCGCGCGGGGCAGGAAGCTGCCAGCGCAGGCCAGGGCGAGCAGGAGGAGGCCGCACGCCGCCGAGACGAAACGAGGAGGATCGGGCATGGCGGAGGGAGAGCGCGGGAGCACAGCCCGCCTTAGTTATCCAGGGCGCCTTCGTCGATCCAGGCGCGGATCAGCGCGATCTGGTCGTTCGAGAGCGGCGCGGCGTTCTGCGGCATCCGCGTTCCGAACTCCGGGCGAGGCCCCAGCTTGTCCACGAGCGGGCTGCCCGCGCCGTCCCCCGGAATCACGATGCGCTGGTTGTACTGCAGGCCGACGCTGTTCGTGACCTGGTCGTAGCTCGACAGGTTCACGCCGTTGGTCGTCTGGTCGATGTGGCAGCCCGCGCCGCCGCAGGAGCTGGTCAGGATGGGCTGCACGTCTGCCGAGAAGCTGACGTCCGTCCCGGGGTCGACGAGGGTGGTGTTGTCGATCTGCTCGGACTGGCAGGCGGAGAAGAGCCCCAGGAGTCCGAGCAGCAGGACGCAGAGGGCCAGGGAGGAGCGAGGGGCGTGGGCAAGCATGGCGTGATCATCTAGAGGGAGACACGAACGCAGCGGGCGCCGGGTACGAGGCACGCAGGGCGGCACGGGTATCGATAGTCGCGTGGTACACGTGCACGTTTGCGTGAGAACAATAACTGTCTAAACGAACATAATAAACGAATCGATTAAATGGTAGCCCCTTCTAGGGCATTGTGCAGTGCCCTTCGCGCTGACATCTCGGTCGATGGAGGTCGTGTGGAAAAATAACGGTTATTGCATTTGTCAGGGCCGTTCAGTAGCAATAGAGTAGCGTATTTCCTTTTCTTCATAACGGAAGTACCGGCGCGGTCCGTCCGGCACATCTGCATGGCGACCCCGCGCCGCCCCGTTTCGCTGGCCTGCTCACCGACCCCGCCTGCGCCTTCTCCGACCCCGCATCCCGATTCCGCACGCTGGAGTACCCGTCCGTCTTGCCCTGACGACCCATCCGGAGGTCCGCCATGACCGTTACGCAGCACGTCACCTGGGACGCCTCGCACCGCCATGTCCACGCCGCCACCTACGATCTGCACCGGCACGTCTTTCGCCTCACCCTCCAGTGCACTCACGCGCCCGGCGGAGCCGCCGCGCCCGACCTCATCACCCCGGTCCTTACGCCTCTCGTGGACGGGTGGCAGGACGCCGTCCTCGTCGCCGCCTTCGACGAGCGCTTGCAGCGGACGATGCAGCAGGCGGGGCGCAAGCACATCGTCCTCCCCACCGAGACGACCGCCGAAGCGCTGAGCCGCTACGTGGTGGACTACGTCTGCCTGATGGCCGCCCCGCGCCTGCGCCAGTACGGCGTGCAAGGGGTGCAGGCCCACATCCACGGCGCGGCGACCCCGGACGGCCCGGCGGGCGACGAGCACGGCCACGCCCGCGCCACCCTGGGCACCGGCGACGTGTGGGGCCTGCACGGACGGGCGGCGGCGTGAGGACCGAAGGGGGCGATGCAGCGCTTCACAGACGTTCGCGGGCGAAGCATTCGTCTGACCGAGGAGCGCCTGCAGCACGTACGGGAGGCGCACCCTGAAGTCGTGGCCCCCCTGTCCCTCTTGGAGGAAACGCTCCAGCATCCCGAGCAGGTGCGGCGGTCCCGAACCGATCCAGGCGTCGAGCTGTTCTATCGACACTACGAGACGACGCCTGTGACGAGCAAGTACTGCTGTGCCGTCGTAAAGGCTACGTCAGATCCCTTCCTGATTACCCTGTATTTCACCGACACCATCAAGCGGGGCGAGGTGCTATGGCGCGCGATGTGACCGTCTGGTACGATCCAGAAGCTGACTATCTGGAAGTACTGTTTGAGAAGCGGGAAGGCTACTTCCGGGAGACGAACAACGATGCCGTCATGGAGAAGGTCGATCTCGACGGGAACGTGATCGGCTTCTCGATCCTCCACGTCAGCGCGCTGGACGCGAGCCATCCGCTGTCGGTGACGCTGAAGAGCCCGGCGGCGTGAGCGGGACGTCGGGACCGGTGTCTCCTGCCGTCCGCCGTCCGCCGTCTGCCGTCCGCGCTTCCCGCAACCCGCTCCCGGGCGCTGCGTAGGGCAGACGTGTCGCCCCACTGCTCACCCATCCCCGCTCGACCCATGGTGCTCATCCGCTCCCTGTTCGTCTCCCTCCTGGTTCTGCTGCTCATCCTCCCCGCGCAGGCCCAGCCCGCCGCCGACGTGGCGGGCGCCTGGACCGGCCAGATCGACACGCCCGGCCAGCCGCTGGACATCGACGTCACCCTGACGGAGGCCGACGACGGCTGGCGCGGCACCATCGACATCCCGGCGCAGAACCTGAGCGACTTCGCCCTGGCGGGCGTCACCGTCACCGCCGACTCGGTCCAGTTCCGCATGGACGGCGTGTCCGGCACGCCCACGTTTCGCGGGGCGCTGGAGGACGACGGGCAGGTCATCGCCGGGCCGTTCACGCAGGGCGGCACCACCTTCACGTTTCGGCTGGAGCGGGCCGAGGCCGCAAGCGACGCACAGGCCGCCACCACCCGCGAGGCGCTGGGCGACTTCGACGCGTTCGTCACCGAGGCCATGACCGACTGGCAGGTGCCGGGCGCGGCGGTCGTCCTCGTGCGCGGCGACTCGGTGATCCTGCGCGACGGCTACGGCCTGCGCGACGTGGAGAATGAGCAGCCCGTGACGTCGCAGACGCTCTTCGCCATCGGCTCGGCCACGAAGGCCTTCACCGCCACCACCCTCGGCACGCTGCACGACGACGGCCTGCTCGACTGGGACACCCCCGTGGTGGACTATCTGCCGGAATTCCGCTTGCACGACCCGTTCGCCTCGCGCGAGATGACGGCGGTCGACCTGCTCACGCACCGCTCCGGCCTGCCTCGCCACGACCTGCTGTGGTACGCCACCACGCTGGACCGCGACGAGTTGCTGGCGCGCCTGCGCTACCTGGAGCCGTCGGAGCCGTTCCGCGCGGCGTTCCAGTACCAGAACCTGATGTACATGACGGCGGGCATCCTGGCCGGGCACCTTACGGACACCACCTGGGAGGCCGCCACGCGCGCCCGCCTGCTGGAGCCGCTCGGCATGGAGGGTGCCACCTTCTCCGTCGAAGAGATGCGAGAGCGCCCCGACGCCGCCCGGCCTTACGGCGGCGGCCTCGACACGACCCGGCTGGTGGACTACAAGCCGCTCGACGCCATCGGCCCGGCGGGCTCCATCAACGCCTCCATCGAGGACATGACGGCCTGGCTGCGCCTCCAGCTGGGCGAGGGCACCGTGGATGGGCGGGAGATCGTCACATCCTCCGCGCTCGACGTCATCCACGCGCCGCAGGTCGTCGTCAGCGGGCGGCGTCCGCTGGCCGAGGCGCCGTACCTGATGTACGGGCTCGGCTGGTTCGTCGAGCCGTTCCGGGGGCGCAAGATGATCCACCATGGCGGCAACATCGACGGGTTCAGCGCGCTCGTCGGCTTTATGCCGGACGAGGACCTGGGCATGGTGGTGCTGACGAACAAGAACGGCTCGCCGCTGCCGCGCATCCTCATGCTGACCGCGTTCGACCGGATTCTGGAAGGCGAGGAGGCGGTCGACTGGAACCAGCGCCTCCTGGAGCAACGCGACGCTGCCGAGGCAGAGGACGGCGACGAGCCCGTCGCGCAGGACGACGCTACCCGCGTCGAGGACACCACGCCGTCGCACCCGCTCGCCGACTACACGGGCACGTACGAGGATCCCGGCTACGGTCCCATCACCGTCATCCACGCGGGCGACAGCCTGACGGCCACCTACTACACCGTGAGCGGCGCGCTGGAGCACTTCCACTACGACACCTTCGTGCTGACGGTCCCACAACTCGACAGCATGGAGGTCAAGCTGACCTTCCACACGAACGCCGAGGGCGACGTCGACCGCCTGGCGGTGCCGCTGGAGATGAGCCTCGACCCCATCACGTTCGAGCGCGTCGCCTCTGAAACCCTCTCCGATCCGGCCTACCTGGAGCAGTTCGTCGGGAGCTACGCGCTGCGCGGGCAGACCATCACCATCGCGCTGGAAGGCACGGCGACGCTCACTATGGCGGTGCCGGGCCAGCCGACGTACACGCTGGCGCCGTATAAGGAGGACGGCTTCGAGGTCGAGCAGCTGAGCGGCTTCCGCGTCCTGTTCGAGCGGGAGGACGGGCAGGTGGTGCGCCTGCTCTCGGTGCAGCCCAACGGCACCTTCGCCGCCGAACGGATGGAGGACGACGCGGAGTAGGCGGGGGACCGGCCCCGGGATTCTTACGACGCGCCCATCACGGTGACGACGACGCGGCGCTGGCGGGCCTTGACGTCGCATTCCAGGAAGAAAATCTGCTGCCACGTGCCCAGGATCGGCTGTCCGTCGCCGACGGGCACCGTCAGCGAGGGGCCGAGCGTGGTCGCCTGCAGGTGCGAGTGGGCGTTGCCGTCGTGCCACGTCTGCTCGTGCCCGTAGTGGCGGCCCGGCGGCATCAGCTTGTCGAAGATCTCCGGCAGGTCGCGCTGGAGGCCGGGCTCGTACTCGATGGTGCCCACCGCGCCCGTGCTGCCGATGCAGTGGACGTTGACGGTGCCCGTGGTGATGCCGGACTGCCGGACGACGGCGGCAACCCGCTCGGTCAGGTCGTGCATGTCGCCGTGGCCGTCGGTAGCGAGGGTGAGGGTGTCCTGATGCGCAGTCATGGGGAGCCGTCGCGGAATCCGTTCGCAAAACGCCGATGCTCCGAAGGTACGCACCGCCCGGCTCGAACGCAGGCAGAGCGTCCACCCATCAACCTCGAACTTCGAACTCCCCAACTCACCAACCCACCAACCCCGAACCCCACCGTCGCCCACCTCGTTAGTGCTCTGTCCGTTTCACGCAGCGCCGATGTCGACCCGTGCCTTCGCTTCCACCCCCTTCGCCGATGCCGCCGGAGGCCCTGCCGGGCTTCGACGACCTCGCCTATTTATTGCAGGGGCAGCGCGTCGTGGTGCTGACGGGCGCCGGGTGCAGCACCGAGTCCGGCATCCCCGACTATCGCGGGCCCGAGACGCGGCGCAAGGCGCGCAACCCGATCAAGTACCGCGCCTTCGTCGGGGAGGCGGCGGCGCGGCGGCATTACTGGGCGCGCAGTGCCATCGGCTGGCCGCGCTTCAAGCAGGCCCGCCCCAACGACGGGCACCGGGCGCTGGCCCGCCTGGAAGCCGCCGGGGTCGTGCGCGGCATCATCACGCAGAACGTGGACCGGCTGCACCAGGCCGCCGGGAGCGAGCGGGTGGTGGAGTTGCACGGCGCGCTGGCCGAGGTGCGCTGCCTGGACTGCGGCCACCTGAGCGACCGCGATGCGCTGCAGGCGCGGATGGGAGCGCTGAATCCTGGCTGGCAGACCCGCTCCGCCGAGGTCGCCCCGGACGGCGACGCTGAACTCTCCACCGATGCCACGGCGGACTTCCGTGTGCCGGGATGTGCGACGTGCGGCGGGGTGCTCAAGCCCAACGTCGTCTTCTTCGGGGAGAACGTGCCGTCTGAGACGGTCGATGACGCCTGGCGCCTCTTCGACGGCTGCGATGCCCTGCTCGTCGTCGGCTCGTCGCTGGCCGTGTACTCCGGCTATCGCTTCGTGCGGGAGGCGGCGGCGCGGCGGCACCCCATCGCCATCCTCAACCTGGGCGCCACGCGCGGCGACGCGGAGGCCTGGGTGCGCGTGCAGGGCCGCTGCGGACGCGTGCTGCCCGCCCTGGCCGAGGCGCTCGGCACCTCACCATCGTCGCGTGCGGCATAGCCGGATCCGCCCGCCATGAATCTGATCGGGCGTCGCCGTGGTTAAAGCACAACCTCTCCCCGCTCATCAACCCCTTACTCCCCATGACTCCTGGCTTCATCAACTCGATCGACCACGACCGCAAACGCGGCTACATCAAGCCCAGCCACGGCGGTGAACTCATTCCGTTCGACTTCGACGGCCTGGCCGAAGGTGAAGACGCGGGCGAGCTTCGCATCGGCGCCCGCGTCTACTTCGACGTCGAAGGCGGCCTGGCCGGCATCATGGCGACGCGGGTGCGGCGCGTCGCGGATCGCACCCCGTCGGAGCTGAACACGTAAGGCCGGGCGCGCCTACGGCATCGTCAGGCCGCCATCCACGGCGAGCGTCTGGCCTGTCACGGCGCGGCTCAGGTCGGAGGCGAAGAACAGGGCCGACTCGGCGAACTCGTCCACGCTGATGGCCCGGCGCAGCGGCGTGCTGCCCGCCACGAGGTCGAACACCTCGTCCGTCGTCACGCGGCTGGCGTCGGTGGTGCGCAGCAGCCCGCCCGCGATCAGGTTCACGCGGATGCCGTGTGGGCCCAGTTCGGCGGCCAGCGTGCGCGTCAGGCCCAGGAGGCCGGCTTTGGCCGTCGTGTAGTCGTGGTAGGTGACGACCGGGTTGAAGATCAGGTTCGTCGCGATGTTGAGGATCGACCCGTGGCCCTGCGCCTTCATCGCAGGCAGCACAGCGCGCGTCGTGTGGAACGCGCCCTTCACCGCGCCCTCGATCTGCTGCGTAAAGTGCGCCCAGTCCACCGTCTCGATGCTGGTGTACGGCGCGGCGGGGTCGAACTGGTACGACGGCAGCGCATTGTTGACGACCACGTCGAGGCGCCCGTAGCGCTCCAGCGTGGCCTCGACCATCGCCGTCACGTCGGCCTCGTCGGTCACGTCGGCCTGGTGGGCGAACGCGGTGCCGCCGGCTTCTTCGATGGCCTGGACGACGGCATGGGCTTTGTCTTCGCTCTGCAGGTAGTTGACGCAGACGGACGCGCCTTCGCGAGCGAGCGCCCGGGCGATGGCCGCCCCGACGCCACGACTGGATCCGGTGACGAGGGCGACGTTGTCGGTGAGGAGCATGGTGGGGGCGTGGGTTGGTCAGGGGAAAGGAGGACGGCGGCGTGTGGACCGCGGACGACGGACCGCAGACCGCCGGGAGGGCTGTGTGGTTTCATGTTGGCAGGTCCGCAGGTTGCAGGTCCGCAGGTTGCAGGTCGCAGGTCTGGTGTGGTGCTTCACCGAGCGGCCTCACGCACCACGAAACACGCACCACGCATCACGCCTCACACCACGTCGTAGTTCTTGCCGATGCGGGTGAAGGCGTCCACGCAGCGGTCCAGGTGCTCCTGGGTGTGGGCTGCCGAGACCTGCACGCGGATGCGCGCCTCGCCCTTCGGGACGACCGGGTAGCTAAAGCCGATGACGTAGATGCCCTCGTCCAGCAGGTCGTCTGCCATGCCCTGCGCCAGCTTGGCGTCGTAGAGCATGATAGGCACGATGGGATGCTCGCCCGGCTTGATGTCGAACCCGGCC
>JAAAOL010000213.1 GCA_009908885.1 Bacteroidota bacterium
CTTATCGTCTTGCCCGGCCAGCCGCGAACAACGTTCCACGCTACCCGCTGCGGCGCAAGCGGCCCGGCTTCACTGCGGAGGTGCTTGTCCGCCGCTTCGTCGAGCCGGCGCTTCAGCGTGAAGACCATCAGCACGTGACAGGCGAGAATCATGTAGCCCAGGATCACCAGCGCGAACCACGGCGAGGTGCTCTGAAGCGCGGCCGTCACCATCAGCAGCATGTTCAGCGTCAGCAGTTGCACGTAGTCGCGTGTACGCTTCCGCTCGAAGAGCTTGCAGAGCTGGATGAGGACCATGTAGCGGCCAACCGTCACGAGCGGGACGTTGCTGGATCCCCACAGTTCGAACAGGACCATTCCCGTCACCATGAGCACGCCGGCGTTGACCAGTCCCCGCCGGACGTAGATTTCCTTGTTCTCGCGGGCGGCGATCACGTTCACGGCTACGGCGAGCGTGCTGGCGATGACATACAGCCAGTTGCTCACGACGATGCTGAAACTCACCGTGCCGACCCAGATCATCCACAGCAGGGGCTTCTCCAGCCGCTGTCGGCCGGTCAGAAGAATCTCGGTGGTGCTATAGCTCTTGACGGGCATTAGGCCGCCCCTTCCTCGCCAGAGGTCAGGGGATTGGGCTCGAAGATCTCGTCGAGTGCGTTGGGCCCGACAACGCGCAGACTGCGCGACGCCCGCACGAGGTTCTCCATGCAGCGAATACTGATATCGCCGGGCCGCTCGGCCACGACCAGTGTCTGGGCATTCTGCAATGTCCGTGGGGGGAGGGCCTCAATGACGGTGTCGAGGTCAACCTGCGTGCTGCCGTTGACATCGGCCAGTGCATCGAGCATGTCGCACCGCGAGCCTCGCCCCGTGGCGGGCGTGAACACCAGGGGCACGTCGTTGCCCGCCATCGCCAGGCCGACCAGATATCCGCGGTGCAGCGCGTGCTCGATGAGCGTGGCTGCAAACTGCAGACGCGTCTCGCGGTGCATGGCGGCCAGTTCGTCGGCCCCGCTCATGCGTGTCTCGAGCACCAGGAAAACAGCGTCCGGCACGGGGTGGGCCATCTCACGGACAACCGGCACCGACCGCCCGGCGCTGCGCCGCCAGTGAATCCAGCGTGGGTTGTCGCCCTGGCGGTACTCGCGCAGACCGAAGAACTCGTCCTGTCCGCCCTGGGTGCGACTCGGCGGGGCGTTGGAACTCTGGCTCGCCCCGTGCAGCAGAAGGTCCGACTGCAGCCGCCCCTTGGCGGGCCAGACCACCAGCGATGTCGGCTGCTGTATCCTCTGGTTGACGTCCAGCAGGCCGAAGGGAAACTGCGTGGAGACACGGATGGCACTGAGGCGGATGCGCCCCCGCCGATAGACGGCCAGCCGGCTGCCGGCCCGGAAAACCGTTTGCGGCGGCAGGTGTACGCAGTAGCCGCGGGCGTCCTCGATGCCCTGCGGCTTGACCTCCTCCAGGCGCAGGCCGAGGCACGAGCCTCGCTTGCGGCGGTTGCGGATGAAGTAGCCGACGTTCAGCGTCTCGCACTGCCATGCCCGTGGTGGTAACTCGCGATGGACCGCGACGGCCCGGATCATGCCGCGCGACAGCACCGAGGAGATCAGCACTACCCCGAGCATCACCCCGAAGACGATGAACATCATCGGCATGGTGCTGCGGACGGCGGCCAGGCCAACCAGCAGGCTCATCAGCAGGAACAGCCAGCCGGCCAGCGTGACGCGTAGCTGGATGACCTGCCGGGCGCGTTTTCGTCGTTTGGCCATGGCTGATCCAGTTCTCAAACCACAGAAACACAGAGACGCGGCGAACAGTCGGGCGATGCATGAACCCCCGCCCGCGCAGGGGGCAATCGTAGGAGACCATGGCCGAGGACCGCTACACTATAATGAACCCCCGCCCGCGCAGGGGGCAATCTGTCGGACGCCATCTCACTCACTGCCCTGACCTCGTCAATCGAATCCTTCTTCCTCTGAGCCTCTGCGTCTTGGTGGCGGACTTGCTCTACTGTGGCACGGGGATCGTCTCCAGGATCTTCTCGAACACGCCCTCGGCCGCCGAGGCCGCCCCGTCGTGGGCGAAGCTCTTGGCCCGCAGGCGGTGGGCGCAGATCGCCGAGGCGAGGTCTTTCACGTCGTCCGGCACGGCGTAGTCGCGGCCGTCAAGCATCGCCGACGCGCGGGCCGCCTCCATCATGCTCAGCGACGCACGCGGACTGAGCCCCACTGTCAGCTCCTCGCTGCGGCGGGTGGCCTCGGTGATATCCAGCACGTAGTTGATGATCGCCTCGTCCACGCGAACCGTATGCAGCTTGTCCTGCAGCAGCACCACGTCCTGGCCGTTCATCACCGGCCGGAGCGTCTCCAGCAGCGTCCGGGCCGGCTGCTTGTGGAGGATGTCGCGTTCGGTGTCCTTGTCGGGGTGGCCGATGCGGATGCGGATCATGAATCGGTCGAGCTGGTTCTCCGGCAGAAAGTACGTGCCCTCGAACTCGTAAGGATTCTGCGTGGCGATGACCATGAACGGCGGGCCGAGCGGATAGGTCTGCCCGTCGTTGGTCACCTGCGACTCGTTCATGGCCTCGAGCAGGGCGCTTTGGGTTCGTGGCGTGGTGCGGTTGACCTCGTCGGCCAGGATGATGTTGGCAAAGATCGGCCCGCGTTTGAACGTGAACTCCCCGGCGTCAGTATCGTAGATGCTCACGCCGAGGATATCGCTCGGCAGCAGGTCGGGCGTCATCTGGATGCGGCTGAACGTGCAGTCGACGCCGCGGGCGACGCTGCGGCTCAGCAGCGTCTTGCCCACACCAGGCACGTCTTCCAGCAGCACATGGCCACGGGCCAGCAGGGCGATGAGCACCTTGCGTATGGCGTCCTGCTTTCCCAGCAGGACCGAGGAAACCTGTTTCTGCAGCGCCGTTAGCCTGTCGTGAATTGCCATGATCACCGTCCGCGCCCGGTCTTGCCGGTTTGAATATCCAGGGATGGATTATAACATGTTGCAGCGGCCTTCACAGCCCGCGGCCACTGGGTTATCATCGGACGAACTGCCGGCAACGATTCACCGAACCGGCGGGTGGAGTGTGACACGCATGTTTACCGGGATCATTCGACATGTCGGCAGCGTCCTGGCCGTCCACGACACCGCCGCGGGACGGCGCCTGCGGATCGAACTCGGCCCGCTGGTCGACGGGCTCGCCGAGGGCGACAGCGTGGCCGTCGACGGCCTGTGCCTCACCGCAACGGACATCGCCGCGCCGGTCGGCGAGTTCGACGTCATTCGCGAGAGCCTCTCGCGATCGACGCTCGGAGAGCTGCGCGTCGGCGGCAAGGTTAATCTTGAACGCGCTTGTCGCGCCGACGGTCGGCTGGACGGGCACATCGTCCAGGGCCACGTCGACGGCGTGGCGACCGTCGACCGTGTGGACCGCGGCGGCGAGCAGTGGGTCATCGGCCTGCGAGCCCAGCGACCGCTCGTCGACCAGATGGTGCCCAAGGGCTCGATTGCCATCAGCGGCGTGAGTCTCACGCTCGTCGATGCCGGGGATAACGCCTTCAGCGTGGCTGTGATTCCAGCAACCCTCAAACAGA
>JAAAOL010000319.1 GCA_009908885.1 Bacteroidota bacterium
CAGCCAACAGTGTGAAATTATTTTCGCCGGCCTTGAAGAATCCGCCGCCCGGATCGAGACAGCGGCGCAGCGCCCGAAAGGGATCTTGTTTGAGCGCGCGTAGCGGGCGAGTTTGATCCCTTTCAGCGAAGCGGGTGTCGAGATCAGGCGGGTTCTTCTGAGCCTTGATCTTTTCCGTCCGTTTTGGATCAAGCCAAAACGGACATCCTCTACCAGACAGAGCGTTGGGGCTCTGCCCGAACAAACGGTCCCAGGTGCGACGGTGACGTCAGAAATAACTTCACACCACTGGGATCAAGCCAAAACGGACAGCCTCTCTTGCAGAGCCGTTGGCGGCTAACCGGCCAAACCGTAGCAAGAACGACGGTGACGTCAGAAATAACTTCACACCACTGCGTGATGCGTAAAAAGCGCTGATGGAGCGCTGGCCCTTTCCCATCACGCACCACGACAGGCGACACCAGGATCCGGACATCAACCATCTGAATTAGTATCAGCGAGGGCGTGAAGAGTGCCTTGTCTCCCGCACGTCCGTATTCGTACACTGAAAGCGGGTGTCAACCACGAATTCAGTAGTACGGGCTCATGCGATACGTGCTCTGCGGACTTCTCCATCTGGTCGTGCTGACGGGGTATGCGCAGGCGCCACACTGGACGGCCCTCGGCGGGCCGCGTGGAGGCAACGTGACCCTGCTGGAGCAGGTGGAGGGAGGCGCGCTCTATGCTGCTGTCGGAGTGGCTGAGCCTTACCTCTACCGCTCTTCGGACGACGGTGCGACGTGGCAGCCCCTTTCTTCTGTGACGAGTCCCGCGTATGCGGTAGCGGCTACGCCCGACGGCACCGTGTACGCTGGAACGAGGGACGGCCTGTGGCACGCCACCGATGGTGGGCAGACGTGGGAGTCCGTCGCCGGGGCCACGCAGTCGGTGTTCGCGCTCACCGCCACGCCCCAGGGCGATCTGCTGGCGGGCACCGAGGATGGGATCTACCGGCTCACCGAGCACGACGAATGGTCGCGCGTGGCCGTCCCGGGAACGGAGGTCGTGGATTTTTCCGTCGGCTCCTCCGGGCAGGTCGCGGCAGCTGCGGATCGTACGGTGCTTCACTCCACCGACGGCGGGGCAACGTGGGAGGTGCTCACGACGCTCTCGGGATCGGTCTCAGGCCTTACCTTTCATCCGGATGGCGACCTTTACATGGCGATACAGGTCGGCCGCCCCGGCGACGTGCAGGGCCTCTTCCGGCGCTCCCGTTCGGGGGGCAGTCCGGCGCCCGTCGCGACTCCCATCGCCGATGCGCAGCCTGTATGGCTGTTCGTGGACGCGGCGGGCCAGATCTACGTGAGCTTCTTCGCCGAGGGCTCGTATCGCTCGGACGATGCGGGGGCGACGTGGCAGCACCTCGGGCTGGCGCCGCTCACCGTCACCGATGGCGTCGTCCTGGCCGATGGCACCTTCTGCGCGGGACTGGTGGGCGTGCTGCTACCTCCACTCGTCGGGTCGCCTGGCGTGGTGTGTCGGTCGCCCAATGGCGAGGGCTGGGCGGAGCGCAATGACGGGATGCCGTTCGCCACCATCGCGCGCATGGCGACAGGCCGCGACGGGACCATCCTCGTGCACACGGGACATGCCGTCTACTATTCGAGCGACCAAGAGGCGTCCTGGAGGCCGGTCTTCCGGGTCGGATTCAATAGCGGTCCTGTGGCCTTGCTGCCCGATGGCAGCGCGCTCGTCCTGACTAGCGACGGACGCCTGCACCGGTCCGCGCCTGGCTTCCAGCAGTGGACTGCCATCGACGTGCCCTTTGCAGGCATGGACGTGCACCTGCTCGTCACGGAATCCGGGACGTTGCTGGCGCGCACCGCGTCGCAGCTCTATCGCTCCTCCGACCGAGGCGACACCTGGAGCGTCGTGCAGGGCGGCCTGCCGACAGGAGCAACTGACGTCGGCGACGTCGTGGCAGGACCGGGCGCCACCGTATTCGCCCGGGTCGACGACACCATCTATCGATCCGCAGACGACGGCGTCACGTGGACGCCGTTGCCCGTCGATGGCCTCGGCGGCAGCGAGATCGCCGTGGCGACCAGCACGCTGCTCTACGTCTCGGAGGGTGAGACGGTATCTCAGGTTACGCGTGATGCGACAGGCTGGGAGGTTCGACCGTTCGCAACGGCTCCCGGTTGGATTAGTCACCTCGTCGCGGATCGGGCAGGCACCGTCTATGCCGCGGTGGCCGACAACGACGTGGCTCGCCTCGTACGCATCGAGGCCGGATCCGGGAACGTCGAGCCGTTCGCGGCGGGGTTGCCGGACGACGTCGTACAGACCCTGCACCTGGCTTCGGATGGCTATCTGTACGCGGGAATGTGCCTTGGAGGTGTCTATCGCAGTACGCAGCCGGCCCCGACCGCTACGGCGCCTCCTTCCGAGACGGTGGTCCGCGCCTCGCTCGGAGCGGCTTATCCCAACCCGTTCCGTCAGCACACGACGATTCCTGTGACGCTGTCGGCCCCGGCGCGGGTGACACTGAGTCTTTACGATCTGCTGGGGCGAAAAGTGGGTATGCCCGTCTCGAAGCGCCTGCTGCCTGCGGGTACGCACGACGTCACCTGGCAGGCTGCCGGTCAGGGAGCCGGGGTGTACCTGGTTAAACTTATCGTCGGAGGCCGGGTAGAAACGCAGCAGATCGTACGGTTGAATTGACGAGTACACGACGTATGCGACGATGGATGGCCGGGCTGATCGCGCTCCTGCTGATGGGAAGTGCGGTGCAGCCCACCGCCGCGCAGGACGAGCACAGCTTCCGCATCGCGGCGGTGAAGTATGACGGCGGGGGCGACTGGTACCAGGCCAGCACGCCGCTGCCGATGTTTCTGCGCTTCGTGCGCGAGAACACGCTGCTGGACGTGGCACCGCAGGCCGACGAGGTGGAGCTGACGAGCGCCAAGCTGTTCAACTACCCGTTTCTCGTCCTCTCGGGGCACGGCAACGTCGTCTTCTCGGACGACGAGGCGCAGCGCCTGCGCCGCTACCTGAACGGCGGCGGCTTCCTCTACGTCGACGACGACTACGGCCTCGACCCGTACATCCGCCGGGAGATGCAGAAGGTCTTTCCCGAGCAGGAGTTTGTGGAGCTGCCGTTCAGCCACCCGATCTACCAGGCGCACTACGCCTTCCCGAACGGGCTGCCCAAGATCCACGAGCACGACGGCGAGCCGCCGCAGGGCTACGGCCTCTTCGACCAGGACGGACGCCTGGCGGTCTTCTACACCGTCGAGACGAACCTGACGGACGGCTGGGAGCCGGAGTCGGTGCACGACAACCCGCCGGAGAAGCGCCGCGCCGCGCTCCGGATGGGCACCAACATCCTCGTCTACGCGATGACGGCCCCGGTGGCCTCCGATCCCGCCCAGTAAGCACGGCTCTCCATTTGCGATCCTCCCTCTTGCCTCTGCTCCTGAAACTCCATGCGCACCGCCCTCGCCATCCTCATCGTCGCCCTCGCCGGACTGCTGTGGCTCAATCCCGGCATGGAGGACTTCCAGCAATACATGGAACTGCGCTCCGAAGAACTGCTCCTGGCTGAGACGGGCGACACCGCGCTGGGCCGGGCCCTCTCCAGCCTGGGCGGCAGCCTCGCTAGCTCGTACATCGATCGCATCACCGAGCGCAGCAACTACTTCGTCTTCAGCACCTACACCGTCGACCTCAACGGCGAAGACGAGCCCGACGGCGAATGGGAGTTCGTCGGCATCGGCGGGCGGTTCATCGAGACGGACGCGCCCCAGGCCCTCAAGGAGCGCCGGGCAGCACAGGACCAGTAGCAACCACCTTCTCGCCCCATCATGAACGCGCCGGACGACGCCAACTTCGCCCCCGCCAGCACGGTCGAATACATCGAGTCGCTGCTCGACGTATTGGGCGACCGCGATCCGCTGACGGCACAGGAAGCCTTTCCGTCCACGGTGCGCGCCGCCGTCGCGGGGCTTTCGGACGAGGACCTGCGCCGCCCGGAGCGGCCCGGCAAGTGGTCGGTGCTCCAGGTCGTCCAGCACCTCGCCGACACCGAGCTGGCCTATGGGTACCGGATGCGCATGATCCTGGCGCACGACACGCCGCGCATCCAGGCCTACGACCAGGACCGATGGGCGGACCGCCTGCGCTACAACGAGGTCGATCTGGACGACGCGCTGGCCGAGTTCGAGGCGCTGCGGGCGTCCAACCTGCGGCTGCTGCGCGGGCTGAGCGACGACGAGTGGGACCGCACCGGTCTCCACGACGAGCGCGGGCCGGAAAGCATCCACCGGATCGTCCGGATGCTGGCGGGGCACGACCTCGTCCACCTCCGCCAGATCGAGCGCATCAAGCGCGCCCACGATCACGCATGACCATCCGCCGGGCTAACGCCGTCGACCTGCCCGCCCTGACGCGGGTCGCCCACGCCGCCAAGCAGCACTGGGGCTATCCCGACGCGTGGGTGGCGCTGTGGCGCGACGCCCTCACCTTCACCGCCGCGACGCTGGAGCAGTGCGCGGTCTTTTGCATGGAGCACGGCGCGGATGTCGTCGCCGTATACGCGTTGAGCGTGGACGGACAGGACGCTGAGTTGGAGCACTTCTGGGTGGATCCGGCTTGTATGGGCCAGGGGGTCGGACGGCAGTTGCTCACGCATGCCCGCACGCAGGCGAGGGCGCACGGAGCGCGTCAGCTCCGGATCGCATCGGACCCGCACGCAGAGGGCTTCTACCGGGCGATGGGCGCGCGGCGCATCGGGACGGTGCCGTCGGTGCCGGCCGGACGCACGCTGCCGCTCCTGGTGCTGGATGTCGAGCTATAGGCAGAACTGGAGAGAGGGCGAGCTTCGACCCGATCTTTCTCCCCTTCTCCTCCTCATCCCTTCCCTCTTCCCTTACCACACAGCCTTCTTTTCTTTTTAATGGAATGTTTAGCGCCCGCGTGGGTAGCCTACGCGACCTCCGCCGCGCCCGAGCGGCAGCGCTATGCACCATTCTTTACGTCACCATGAAGCGGTTCGAAGAACTGTTCGACGAACTCAAAGAGAAAGCCGCCCGGCAAGACCCGGACTCCGGCACGGTGCAGGCGTTGGCGCGCGGCAAGCACTTCATCGGCAAGAAGATCCTGGAGGAAGCTGGCGAGGTGTGGATGGCCGCCGAGCACGAAGGCCGCGACAAAACCGCCGAGGAGATCTCGCAACTGCTCTACCACATCCAGGTGATGATGCTGGCCTGCGACCTGGACCTGGACGACGTGTACCGCTATTTATAAGCGTTGCGCGTTACGGGTTGTGGGTTTCGTGTTCGAGGTCTCCGCAACCCCTAATCCGCAACTCGCAACCCATAACCCACGACCCACCATGCTCCACATCGCCCTGCCGAACAAAGGCGCCCTGTCCGACGACGCCGTCACCCTCGTGCGCGAGGCGGGGTACCACTGCCGCCGCGACCGCCGCGAGCTCATGGTGCGCGACACCGAGAACGACGTCGAGTTTCTGTTCCTGCGCCCGCGCGACATCGCCACGTACGTGAGCAACGGCGTGCTCGACCTCGGCATTACGGGGCGCGACCTGATGGAGGACAGCGACGCCGACATCGTGGAGCTGATGCCGCTGCGCTTCGGCAAGGCGCGGTTCTGCTACGCCGTGCCCCAGGCCAGCGACCGCACGCCGGACGACTTCGACGGGCTGCGCATCGCCACCTCGTACGTGCGCCTCGTGGAGCAAGACCTCGCCGCGCGCGGCATCGACGCGCAGGTGGTGCCGCTGGACGGCGCCGTCGAAATCTCGATCCAGCTGGGCGTGGCCGACGCCATCGCCGACGTGGTGCAGACGGGCCGCACGCTGGACCAGGCCGGGCTCAAAGTGACGGGCGATCCGATCCTCCACACGGAAGCCATCCTGGTAGCCCGCCGCGACGACTTCGCGCAGCGCAACAACGGCGCGAAGCTCTTCATCGACCGTCTGCGGGGCATCCTCGTGGCGCGCGAGTACGTGATGGTCGAGTACGACGTGGCGAAGGCGGCCCTGGACGAGGCCATCACGATCACGCCCGGCATCGAGTCGCCCACCATCGCGCCGCTCAGCAAGGAGAGCTGGGTGGCCGTCAAGGCGATGGCGCGTAAGGGACGCGTCAACCAGATCCTGGACGACCTCTCGGCCCTCGGCGCCAAGGGCATCATCATCACCGACATCCGCACCTGTCGCATCTAGCGGGGGATGAGGGAAGCGCGACGGTCAGGCTGGACGGGTAGCGTCGAATCCGTATCTTGAGGCCGCTCGATCTCCGATTCGCGACCCGTTCCCGCCATGCGTCTGCTACCCCTCGTCCTGCTCGTCCTGATCGCTGCCTGCCAGACGAACACGCCCGACACCGTGGTTACGCCCGCGACGCTCGACGACAGCCTCCGCGCCCTGATTGACCAGCACCCCGAGGCGACCGTCGCCGTCGCCGTGCGCGATGCCGCCACGGGCACGAACGTCGACATCAACGCGGACCGGCTGTTTCATGCGGCCAGCACGATGAAGGTGCCCGTGATGATCGAGGTCTACCGCCGCGCCGAGGCCGGGCGGCTGTCGCTTGACGATGCGTTGCTCGTCAAGAACGAGTTTCGCTCCATCGTCGACAGCTCGCTCTACAGCATCGAGGACGACTCCGACGATGCCATCTACGAGCGCCTCGGCGAGCGCATGGCGATCCGCGACCTCGTGGTGCAGATGATCACCGTCTCGTCCAACCTGGCGACGAACCTGCTGATCGATCACCTGGACGCCGACTCCGTGCAGGCCACCATCGAGCGCCTGGGCACGGAGCAGATGGAGGTGTTGCGCGGGGTGGAGGACATCAAGGCGTACCGGCAGGGCCTCAGCAACCAGGCCACCGCCGCCGATCTCGCCCTCCTGCTCGACCGGCTGCAGCAGGGCACCGCCGTCGCGCCCGCCGCCGACAGCGCGATGGTCGCCGTGCTGCTCGACCAGCAGTTCAACGACATGATTCCGGCGGGGCTGCCTGCGGGCACGCGGGTAGCGCACAAGACGGGCTCGATTACCGAGATCCACCACGACGCCGCGCTCGTCTACCCGGAGGACGGCGCGCCCTACGTGCTCGTGGTGCTCACCGAAGGCATCGCGGACCGGGACGACTCGGCCCGGCTGGGCGCGGAGATCACCCGCCTCGTGCACCGGGCGTTGCGCGGTTGAGCCGGGAGCGCCTGACGGGAACGATCCTGCTTTCCCACAGGTACTCCTATTCTGTGAACGCGCCGCTGATCTGGCGGCGGAGGTTTCTCGGACAGGCTCTCTTCCCGTCTCCCATTGCATGCTCGTCGTTCCCGACGTCACCCGCGCCCGTAAGGCGGCCCTGTGCGAGGCCCATCGGCGATGGTTGGGACTGTGCCAGCCGCTCGAACGCACGGGCTAGCGCTTCCTCTGCTCTGCCCGAGCCCTTCGGCGACGCGCCGAGCGCTATTCGGTACCCTCGCTTCCATTCTCTATGGGGGAGCTGCAGAGGTTCTTCACCCTTCGCTTATGCCGGGGCAGGAGCGTCAGGACTCAACGAAGGTGTCTTGCGCGACGCCCCGACGACTAGCTGACCCCGACTATGGAATTCTCGATCCTCAACCTCCTTCTCGTCCTTCTCGCTGCGTGGCTGGCGGGCCTGCTGGCCACCCGACTGGGCTACCCGTCCGTCCTGGGCGAGCTGCTCGCGGGCATCGTGCTGGGGCCGCCGCTGCTGGGGCTGCTGCACGGCAGCGAGGCGCTCGCGGTCCTCGCCGAGGTGGGCATCATCCTGATGATGCTCTACATCGGTATGGAGATCGACCCGAAGGAGTTGAGCAAGGCCTCGAAAGGCGGGTTGCTGGCGGCGGCTGGGGGCTTCATCACGCCGTTCGTGCTGTGCTACCTGCTCGTCGTCGCCTTCGGCGGATCCACGATGGCGGCCATCTTCGTCGGTGTGGCGGCGGGGGTCACGTCGCTGGCCACCAAGTCGCGCATCCTGGTCGACCTGAAGCTGCTGGACACCCGCATCGCCCACGTGATGATGGCCGGGGCGCTGATGGCGGATACCGTGTCGCTCATCATCTTCGCCGGCATCATCGGCGTGGCGGAGGCGGGGAGCCTGTCGATGAGCAACCTGGGGATCGTGGCGCTCAAGGCGGTCGCGTTCTTCGGGGTTGCCGCTCTCGCTGGACTCAAGCTGCTGCCGCCGCTGATGCGGAAGGTGCAGGTCGGCGGGTGGCTGGGGCGGACGGGCACCTTCACGCTGCTGCTGCTCATCACGCTGGTCTTTGCCGAGGGGGCCGAGTTGGCCGGGCTGCACAGCATTCTGGGCGCCTTCCTGGCCGGGTTGTTCCTGCGCGAGTCGGCGCTGGGCCACACGCAGGCGAAGGAGTTGATGCATCTGGTGCGGGACGCCTCGCTCGGCTTCCTGGCGCCGATCTTCTTCGTGACGGCGGGCTTCGCGGTCTCGCTGGACGTGTTCTCGACCGACCTGGCGCTGCTCGTCGGCGTCGTCGGCCTGGCGACGGTGGGCAAGATCGTGGGCACGGCGCTCTTCTACTTGCCGACGGGCTTCGGCTGGCGCGAGGGCCTCACCATCGGCGCGGGCATGAACGGGCGCGGCGCGGTCGAGATCATCGTCGCTCAGATCGGGCTGAGCATGGGGCTCATCTCGCAGGAGATCTTCTCGATCCTCGTCTTCATGGCCATCGCCACGACGGCCACGGTGCCGCTCCTGCTCAAGTGGGGCGTGGACTGGCTGCGGAATCGCGGCGAACTGGTGCGCTCCACCGCCGACCGCGAGGGCGTGCTCATCATCGGTGCGGGGCCGACGGCGCGGGCGCTGGCCGAGGTGCTACAGCGCACGCAGCCGGTGACGCTGGTGGACCGCAACGTGGAGCACTGCGACCGGGCCGAGGCCGAAGGGCTGACGGTCGTCCGCGGCAACGCGCTGGACGAAGACCTGCTGGCTGAGGCCGGGGCCGCGGCGATGCGCTACGCCGTCACCATGACGGGCAACGCCGAGGTGGATGCCCTCGTGGCGCAGCGGCTCCGCACCGTCTTCCTCACGCCCGAGGTGCTGGTGCTCGACCCCGGCAGCGAAGAGGGCCACCGCACCCTGCTGGATCACCTGAAGGCCTCGACCCTCTTCGCCGGGGCGACGGACCTGCCGGACTGGGACTACCGCATCGACCATCAGCGGATAGAACGCACCGGCGTGGAGCTGGAGCGCGTGCTGGCGCCTGAGGTGCTCTTCGCCGAGCTGCAGGAGCAACGCAGCAGCCTGCCGCTGGCCATCCGGCGCGGCGAGCAATACCTGCCGTTCCACGGAAAGAGCACGCTGGAAGACGGCGACCGCGTCATCGTGCTCCAGGTGCCCGAGCTGCCGACCGTCTCGTTCGACCGCTTCGACCGGCTCGTGGCCGACGCGCCCATCCTCGACATCGAGCAGTCCGTCGACCTCGACGACTTCTTCGACATGGCGGCTTCTGCCCTCGCGCCGCGCCTGGACGTCGAGGCGGACCGCCTGGCCTCCGCCTTCCGCCGGCGCGAGGCCTCCAGCAGCACCGTCCTGCTGCCGGGCCTGGCCATTCCCCACGTCACCATTGCGGGCGAGGGGCGCTTCGAGGTGCTGCTGGCCCGCTGCCGCGACGGCATTCAGTTTCCCGGGCAGCGCGAGGCGGTCCACGCGGCCTTCGTGCTCGTCACCACCGACGACGAGCGGACGTTCCACCTGCGGGCGCTCTCGGCCATCGCCAAGATCGTGCAGTGGCCCGACTTCGAGCAGAAGTGGCTCACCGCGCCCGACGCCGAAGCGCTCCGGCGGCTCGTGCTCGGGGCCTCGCGGCGGCGTATCTTCGAGGTGGACGACACGCTCGCCGTGAACTAGCAGGTGGCGCGTACGTCCTATCGTTAAGATGGAGACCTCGATATCAGCGATGGGGAGACTATGCAGCGGAGAATGACGTCGTGGGCGTACCTTGCCTGTCTGGGCGTGCTGGTGGGAGGGATCCTGACGAGCGGCTGTCAGCCGGAGCGGCCGCCGCAACCGCCATCCGCGCCGGCGGCTGCGGTGACCGATACGACGAACGCCGCCCGCCCGGACACGACGATGGCCGACGCCGACTATCTGCGCACGACGGTCGGGCAGACGCTCTACGTGCCCGTCTACGGCCACATCTACTACAGCCATGGCGACCGCGCGGTCAACCTGACCGTGACGCTGAGCATCCGCAACACCGACCCCGACCTTGCGATTCGAGTGACGGCGGTCGACTACCACGAGACCGACGGGACGCTCGTGCAACGCTATCTGGACGCGCCGCGCCGCCTCGGGCCGCTCGCCACGACGGAGATCGTCATCGATGAACACGACAACAGGGGCGGCTCGGGGGCCAACTTCATCGTCGAGTGGGATGCAGCGCAGCCCGTCACGCCGCCCCTGGTGGAGTCCGTGATGATCAGTACCGCATCCGCCCAGGGCCTTTCGTTCAATATCCCCGCGCGCGTCATTCGCGAGCGTTCTCCCTGATTGCGTCCAGCCTATGTCGCTCTGTTCCACTCCGCTCCTTGCCGCCGTCGCGCTGCCGTTCCTCGCGGAGATCGTGGCGCTGCTGGTCATCAGCATCGGCATCGCCTACGTGTGTTACCGGACGGGGCTGGCCTCGATCGCGGGGTTTCTGGTGGCGGGCGTCGTGATCGGGCCGAGCGCGCTGGGGCTGGTACAGGACCAGGCGCTCATCGACAGCATGGCCGAGGTCGGCGTCATCCTGCTGCTCTTTACCATCGGCATCGAGTTCAAGCTGGAGAAGCTGGCGCGCATCGGGCGGGCCGTCTTTCTGGGCGGTGGCCTGCAGGTGGGGCTGACGGTGGGCCTCGTGGTGGCCCTCTTGGCGGCCTTCGGCGTGAGCTGGCAGGCGGGCGTCTACACGGGCTGCCTCGTCGCCCTCAGCTCGACGGTCATCGTCCTGGGGCTGCTGGCCGAGCGGGGCGAGACGGACACGCCGGCCGGTGGGCTGTCGCTGGCGGTGCTCATCTTTCAGGACCTGGCCATCATCGCGATGGTGCTGCTGGTGCCGATGCTGGCCGGGCAGGGCGGCACGGGCCTGGAAGTGATCTGGGCGCTTGCCAAGGCCGGAGGGCTCGTGGCCGCCGTGCTGGTGCTGGCCCGGAAGGCGGTGCCGTGGCTGCTCGAAAAGATCGTCCGCACGCGCCGCACCGAGCTGTTCCTGCTGACGGTGGTGACCATCTGCTTCGGCACGGCCTGGCTGACGAGTCTCGCTGGGGTTAGCCTGGCCCTCGGCGCCTTCCTGGCCGGGCTGGTGGTGAGCGAGAGCGCCTACAGCGAGCACGCGCTGAGCGAGGTGCTGCCGCTACGGACGGTCTTCAACGCCATCTTCTTCGTCTCCGTCGGCATGCTGCTGGACGTCACGTTCCTCGCGCAGCAGTTGCCGCTGGTGCTGGGCGTGGCGGCGGCGGTGCTGCTGCTGAAGGTGCTGCTCACGACGTCGAGCGTACTCGTGCTCGGCTATCCGGTGCAGGTGGCGGCTGCGGCCGGGCTCACGCTGGCGCAGATCGGCGAGTTCTCGTTCGTGCTGGAGCGGGCCGGACGGTCGGCGGGCCTGTCTCCGGCGGGGCTGGGCGTGACGGGCGAGCAGACGTTCATCGCGGTGACGGTACTGCTGATGATCGTCACGCCGTTCCTGGTGCAGGGCGCGCCGAAGCTGGGGCAGTGGCTGGAGCGGACGCCGCTCCGTCGGCTCGGGCGCCTCGGTCAGCGGCAGGAGGAGGCGACCGTCGAAGAGACGGCCAAGCTGGAGGACCACGTCATCGTCGTCGGCTTCGGGCCGGGTGGGCGGCGGCTCGTGCGCGTGCTGAAAGACACCGGCATCCCCTTCGTCATCATCGAACTCAACCCGCAGAACGTGGACGAAGCGCGGGAGGCCGGGCTGCCCGTCATCTACGGCGATGCGAGTCGACAGCACCTGCTGGAGCTGGCGCGCGTGAAGCATGCCAAGGTGTGCGTCGTGGCCATCAACGACCCGCAGGCGACGCTCCGCGTGGTACGGCTGGTGCACTACGAAAACCCGACGCTGCAGGTCATCGTACGGACGCGCTATCTGCATGAGGTGGAGCGCCTGCATGAGGCCGGGGCCGACATCGTAGTGCCGGAAGAGCTGGAGACGGCCGTACGTCTGTTCTCGCAGGTGCTCAACGCCTACATGGTGCCCCCCGAGGAAATCGAAGCGCAGATGCGCACGCTCCGGGCCGACGACTACGGCATCTTCCGGGGGAGCATCCAGGAGGCGCACCTGATGGTCCTGCGCGGGCTGGACGAAGAGGGCTTGCACACCCGCGCCGTGGCCGTCCATGCTGACGCGCCCGCCGCCGGACGCACGCTGGAGGACTTGCGGCTGCGGCGCGACTACGGCCTCACGGTGCTGTCCGTCCGCCGCGACGGCCAGGCGATGGCCAACCCGGACGGCAGCTTCCGCATTCAGCCCAACGACCGCCTCGTGCTCGTCGGCAGCGCCGACCGCTTCGTGGCGTGCGCCCCGCTATTTCGGGAGCAGACGGCTGGCGAGGGAATCGGGGTAGGAGGGAAAGGGTGAGTGATCAGACATTGACGGACAGGCCGAGAGTAGCCCCAGTGACGAGGCCGAATGCAGTGTTTCCAGGCACTGCTCCAAACACGATTCCGAGACCGGCACCCAAAGCAATGTCTTTTGATTTTCAGATTCATGATGCAATCGTGTTTCAAGAAGTCCGCTCAAGCGAAAAAATGTCTTCAACCGCCACGTTGAAGTGCTCGGCAATGAGCATGGCAATGATGGTCGAGGGCACAAAGCGGCCGACCTCGATCGTGGAGATGGTTTTTCGCGACACACCGATGGCCTTGGCGAGGTCAGCCTGGCTCATCCGGTGTTCGGCGCGGTAGACGCGGATGCGATTCGAAAGCTTGATATTATCTCTCATACGTCGTCCCCCGCGGCATCTCTGTCGGCGTTCCAGTTGAGCACGAGGAATGTGACACTCATCACGGAGAGCATGATGAAGAGTCCTGCCTGGATGAAAAACACCGCAGGCAGGTCGACCAGATTGTCTCGGGCAACGAATTCAAGCCCCACAAAGCTGATGAACGTTGCCGCCCATGACGCCTTGAACGCGCGCCTGAGCAGCTGCGCCACGTATCCGCTCTCACTGAAGTAGACCAATTTCTGGTCGCTGGGCAGGCGGAACTTGGCGACGAATGCCGGCAGCAGACTACCGACCACCAACAATGCCAGTCCAACGGTGGCATAGTCCAGATAGTCGGCCATTGCCTCCGGCGCGAGATGCTCTGCGGCCTTTCCCAGGTAGATCAGACTCGCCCCGAGCATTGCCAGCGCAAATAATTGTCGATGGCGATCGGCCATGTCGGCCGTCGATAACGTGTTGGAAGATGACATGTAGGTCTCCAATGAATGTGTATATGAGTACTCTCATTCCCATTTTGGGATATATAGGTTACGTAATGATACCCAAAGGTTACAATATTTCTAAAAAATATTCTTGCCGACTTTCATTCCCTCCAGGATATCCACCTTTTCAAGCGCCGATGCACCTGTGGACTGTAGTGCCGAACGCCTCCTCCGTGAGGCATTCGGTGCACGTAACAGCGAGGTACCCCGGGATGAACGCTTCACCGGAAAGAGATCGGCGACCACGCATTGCACGGAATCCCGTTCGGATACGGAGTTCAGGCGCTTATCTGAGCCCGCGGTTTCTGAAGCCGTTCTCAGCTCCAAGATCGCGGGATACCGCTTGAAGACGTTCGCTTCGAAATCATTGACCACCTCACGCCGCCAGACGGCCGGATCCGTCGAGGCGAACGCCGCGGCGAGGCGTTTTCCATCGGATTCCGGAATGCCCCGGCCGCCGGACGCACGCTGGAGGACTTGCGGCTGCGGCGCGACTACGGCCTCACGGTGCTGTCCGTCCGCCGCGACGGCCAGGCGATGGCCAACCCGGACGGCAGCTTCCGCATTCAGCCCAACGACCGCCTCGTGCTCGTCGGCAGCGCCGACCGCTTCGTGGCGTGCGCCCCGCTATTTCAGGAGCGGGAGAAGGGGTGAGTGGGAGAAGGTGGGGAAGAGTGAATGGGAGAGAGGGAGAAGGAGAGATACAGAGCGGGTTCGTCGCCCGCACGCCCACACCCCCAACCGCCCAGCCCCCGATTTACCCGGAGCGCTGACGGCGACGGGCGAGTTGGTCGGCCTGTTCCTCGGCATCCGCCTCCGGTGGGGCCAGGTCCGGCTCGTGCAGTTCGTCCCACGCCTCGGTCGTGACGATGGCTTCCAGGTTTTCGATGCGGTGGGTGAGGCGTTCCTGCTGATCGGTCAGCACGTCGACCTGGTCTTGCAGCGCCGCGATCGTGCGGTCCGCGTCCTCGAGTTGGATGCCGCGTTCGGCATAGCGCCCGAAGAGGACGGCAAACAGGACGGCGGTGATGAGAACAGCCGCCGCGAGAAG
Organism: Bacteroidota bacterium; assembly: GCA_009908885.1. Classification (GTDB taxonomy): domain Bacteria; phylum Bacteroidota; class Rhodothermia; order Rhodothermales; family JAAAOL01; genus JAAAOL01. The sequence continues at coordinate 14,525 of JAAAOL010000319.1, forward strand.
GATGATGGGATGCATGGGATCGGGAAACCTTAGGAGCGCAGCCGCCGGGCCAGCCGCTCGGCCCGCTCCGCGTCGGAAGGTTCGTCTTTGTCGGGGACGTGCAACTGGGCGCGGGCATCGGTGAGGACGCGGTCCTGCTCCGCCGTCGACAGCGCGTCGTCGTGCAGGGCGTCCCACATCTCCGTCGTCACGATGGCCTCCAGGTTCTGGATGCGCCGGATCAGGTCGTCGCGCTCCTCCTGCATCGCGTCGATCGTCTCAGCCTGAGCGCGGACCGTGTCTTCCAGATCCCGCGTGGAGGACCCGAGTTGCTGCGTCTTCGCTTTGAAGTCGAGCCATTCCTTAAAGGCGCCGACCAAAATGGCAAGAACGGGGATGAGGACCCACCAGAAATATCCCATGGCACCGAGTGCGGCTGATGACGAAGGACCGAGGTGCTGTAAAATACGAATCGCCGACCGCCCTGTTGCACGGCGCCCGCCCGCCGCGTTCTAACTTTCAAGGAGTTGTGAAAACAAAGTCGCTGCGAAGAACCTTGCACGCCTCCGCGGGCTATTATAACCGCGCGGCATGCCCTATATTACTCGACTACGGCACGCGGCGGCCGCTTCGCCTAGACTGACCCGAGCCCCACGACTATGCCCGGCACTCCGGTAAACACCCGTCCCGACAACGAGCGGAAGCTGAACTTCTGGGAGCGCATCTACCTGCCCGAGATCTTCAAGGGCCTGGGGTACTCGTTCAACAAGATCAAGAACGAGCCGAATTATACGCTGCAGTACCCGGAGGAGCAGTGGTACCCGCCCGACAGCTACCGGGGTCGCCCGGTGCTGGTGGAGGAAGAAGGCAGTCCCCGGTGCGTTTCGTGCAACCTGTGCGCGCGTGCCTGCCCGCCCATGGCCATCTCGATGCAGTCGAAGGAGGTGGACGATCCCGCCGACCCGAAGGAGCGCGAGCCCGCCTGGTTCGAGATCAACATGCTGCGCTGCATCTACTGTGGCTTCTGCGAGGAGGTCTGTCCCGAGGAGGCTATCGTCATGTCCAAGGAGTACGACCTGACGTTCCAGCACCGCGACGAGGCGGTCTTCGGACTGGAACGTCTGCTGGTGCCCGTGGAGCGCCTCATGGACCGACTCGACTACCTGCACAAGTACAAAGATCCGCAGTTCGGGCAGCACTGGGAGTTCAAGCACGACAACAACCTCCACAGCCTCAAGGACCGCCACTTCCTGCAGTGGCTGGTGGACGAGGGGCTGGAGGATCTGGAGGCGACCCATCGCCGCGAGGACGACGAGCCCGTGGCCGCGACGAACGAGTGGGGCGGCGCGCGCGTCGGCCCGCAGGTGCCGTACGAGAACGTGACCAACTAGCCGGGGGCGATTCCCATTATGCCCGTCGCCGAGGCGCATCCTGCGAAGGACGAGTTGCGCGAGGCGCTGCTCGACCAGCTGGCCCACCTGATCAACGAGGTGGAGGCCGTCAAGCCGGTGGTCGACCAGGTGCCGGACGAACTGCAACAGCTGCCCACGACGGAGACGAAGCTGTCGCTGCGGCAGACGTACGGGCTGCTGGCGGCCTATGACACCGAGGTGCTGCTGCCGCGCCTCGAACGCATGATCGCCGAGGACGACCCGCACTTCGAGCCGGTAGACGCGGAGGCGCTGGCCGACGCCGCCGACTGGAACGCGCAGCCCATCGACGCCCTGCTCGACCGCGTGCAGGAGGCGCGCCGCATGCTGCTCACCTTCCTCAAGCGGCTGCCCGCGGCGGACTGGAACCGCACCGCCACCGTCGGGGAGACGCCGTACGACGTCTACGGCCTCGCCCACCACGCCACGCAGCACGACACCGACCTGCTCCGCGAGATCGGCTATCACCTCTACACGCTGATGCCCGACCGGGCCGTCTCCAAGGGCTAGCTTCCGGGACGCCGCTTCCGTCACCGTTTCCCTCTCCACGCGCATTCCGACCCCGGCATGGCGAAGAACACCGGCCTCTCCTACGAGAACCTCGACACAGCCTTTCGCCATCAGAACTTCGAGCCGCTGTACTTCCTCTTCGGCGAGGAGCCCTTTCTCATCCAGGAGTTGCAGCAGACGCTGATCGAGCACGCGCTGGCTCCGGAAGAGCGCGACTTCAACTACGACCTGGTCTACGGCCAGGACACCGACGCGCAGGCCGTCCTCGCGCTCTGTGCGTCCTACCCGGTGATGGCCCAGCGCCGCCTCATCATCGTGCGCAACTTCGAGCAGCTGGCCAACAACCGCCTTTTCAAGAACTACGCCGAGCAGCCCAACCCGCATGCCGTCGTCCTGCTGGCGTGCAGCACCAAGCCCAACCTGTCGGCCCATCCGTACCGGGCGCTGAAGCAGCACGCCGCGTGGGGACATTTCAAGACGCTCTACGACAACCAGATGCCCGGCTGGATCAAGAAGCGGGTGGAGCACCTCGGCTACCGGATCGAGCCGCAGGCCGTGCAGATGCTGGCCGATTACGTGGGAACCGACCTGCAGACGGCGGCGGGCGAGATTGAGAAGCTGATCACCTTCTCCGGTAAGCGGAAGCGCCTGACGGCAGACGACGTGCTGCGGGCCAGCGGGCAGACCCGCGAGTTCAACGTGTTCGAGCTGCAGAGCGCCATCGGCGAGGGGCGGTTTCAGGACGCCGTGCGCATCGCCGGGCGGCTCGTGCAGCAGGCCTCCAACGGGCGCGGCGAGGGCATCCGCATCGTCGCGATCCTGACGACCTACTTCATGCGGTTGCAGCGCCTCGGCGTGCTGCAGGAGCGCGGGGCCAGCAAGCGCGAGATGGCGCGGCAGGTGGGCATCAGCCCGTACTTCATCTCCGAATATCTGGTCAGCTTGCGCCGCTTTCCGCCGCGTCGGCTGGAGCAGGCGTTCTCGGCCCTCCTCGCCGCCGACTACGAGCTGAAGGGCGGCTCCACGCGCGATGCACGCCTCATTCTGCTCCTCCTCCTGCGTCGCCTCGTGCCCGAGTCCATACGGGCGGCGCCGTCCGCCGCGACGCCCGCGTGACGCTTGGCATGCGGGTGCCGGGGTCGATCCTGGGCTGCCCCGAAACTTTCAACCGGGACGTACATATCGGTCATACGCTGACGCTGGTCGATTCTTGTCCGAGCGCGTGCCGTCGAAGGGAACTCCTCCGTCCGGCTGCGCGGTTGATCCGGCGCAGTGTCGTTGTGCGGGACGTCGCCGCACGAATGATTGACAGCAGATCGTGTGCTGCCTATGTCTGACGGATACTCCTGTTCGGAACCAGGTGATTGCTCGCACTCAGCTCTCGACGAGATGCTGTGCGAGTACGTCGATGGCACGATGGACCCCGACGTGCGCGAGGTCTTCGAGGAATACCTGGAGGCCAACCCGCGCATGGCCAACCGCGCCGAGCGGTTGCAGCAGGCCCGTCATCTGCTGTGTCAGCACCGGTGCCAGGTCGATGCGCCGTGCGCCGTCACCGCGCGCGTGCAGCGGCGGCTGGCCTGTCGCATCATGCAGGACCGGGCGCCCGTCGCCCGCCAGGCGCGGCGGCACCTGGGGACGGTCGTGACGGGCACCTCGGCTGTGGTCATGCTCGTCCTGCTCGGCATGGTGGCGGGGACCCTCCTCTCGTCCGAGATGCACCAGACGGCCACAGGACGTACGGTGCTCGACCTGAACGAGCCCATCCCGGCCGCTGTCGAGGGACTTCGCCTGCCCATGACGCCGCTGGCGGATGAGTCGGCCCTCCTGGGCGTCTTCGGCCGCACGCCGCCGCTACTGCCGTCGGCGAACCGCACCGTGCCCGACGTGCTGCACGTGGCCGACACGCTGCACACCCCGCGCATGCAAAGAACCGGTGCAGCACCTTGACATTCGCAAGGGGCGGCTGTAGTATTGTCGCCCTTCACATCCACGATGAGGGCCCGTAGCTCAGCGGTTTAGAGCGCTCGCCTCACACGCGAGAGGTCACAGGTTCGAATCCCGTCGGGCCCACCCTCAAAATCCCCGATTCTGGCCATTTAAGCCGGGTCGGGGATTTTTCGTTATATGTGCATGTCATGTGCTGACGACACGTTCTGACACCACGGCGGGTAAGATCCGGGTAAAGTTGGGTATGATCCTGGTAAACTATCCGGTGCGATGCAGGCGGTCTCTGCCCAGTGTCATGACCAAAGATGCTGAGACCAATGGCGTCTTTCAGTGTCTCCGTCGTGCCGGGTGGGTGAATAACCATCTCCAGGTCTGGCTGCCGTCACTGGGTGCCTCGTTCGTCACGACGGAATGCGTGCGGTAACGAAGGGGCTAGTCCGCACGCCATGGTGTGCGTTCCCGCAAGAGGGCCGCCGCCTCAGCGTTGCGGGGCGCGCCGCTGGCGACGAGGTCAGCGTAGGCGAGCAGGTCGGGGACGCGGGCTCCAGTGAAGGGGCCTGGGAGGGCATCTTCGAGTTGTAGCGGCCAGAAGGAGCGCACCGCCTCCAGAGGGCCTTCGTCGTCCGGCACGACGCGCAGGTGCCGCATGAGGTCGGACCGCGGGCGGCGGGAGTAGACCGTAAGGCG
>JAAAOL010000061.1 GCA_009908885.1 Bacteroidota bacterium
GACGTATTCGGAGATGAGGTCAACCTCGTCGATAAGCAGAAGAAAGCGCCGCCGGGTGGGTGCGACTGATCCCGTTTTTGCCGTACGATGGCCATTCCGCTGAGATCGTGTTGCGCCTAGGAGTGGGGGAGATGGGCGTGCGGGCGTCTGGCCCTTCCGGGATGCTCGCTCTCGTCGATGCTATGATGCAGGCTCCAGCGACGCACCACGCACCACGAACCTCACTCACGAGCTATGTGGATAAACGAAAGAATGTTAGCACGTCGGTGCGGTTGGCCTCAGTACTACCGTCGAGGTCTCTCCCTTCTGGAAGGGAGAACAAGAGGGATGTGTCTCCCCGGCGAGGGCGCGCGCGGCCTGTGAGGAGACATCCTCTCTGTCTCTTACTGAATCGAGTTCAGCACAGGCTCTTCGTGGAAGGAGAGGACGCAAGCGAAACCGTGACGGACGCTGCGCAAACGTTCTTATCTGTCTCCACTTAGAACGTCGTGCTTGCGTTCATCGCCCCTCTGTAGCATAGAGCCAGGTGGTGCGCCGCCGTTCCTGATTGACTTCCGACCGCACGGTTGCTATGCTATGCCCCCATGTTCAATCTTTGAATAGCCCCGTCGTCCGTGTGTGCCCGTACCGCTGAGGCGCTGACCACCGAGCACGCTCTCCTAGGCTTGCTCCGGGAGCAGCCCCGCCACGGTTACGCGCTCTATCAGGTGCTGACCGAGCCGGACGGCCTGTGGGCCATCTGGCGAATGAAGCAGAGCCAGCTGTACGCGCTGCTGACCAAGCTGGAAGACCGAGGGTATCTGCAGGCCACCACCGAGCCGCAGGAGGGTCGCCCGCCGCGGAAGGTGTATGCCCTGACGCATCAGGGCGATGCCGCCTTCGACCGATGGCTCAGCGAACCGGTCGCTAGGGGGCGGCAGTTCCGAATGGACTTTATGGCCAAGCTGTACTTCGCACGTCGAGAGGGACCCGCGGTGGTCCGCGCGCTCATCGAGCGCCAGCGGAAGGCCTGCCACGCGTGGGTGGAGCATCTCACGGCGGGCTCTGGCGATCAGGCCGAGGCGCTGTTTCCACGACTCGTCCGGTCGTACCGCATCGGGCAGATTCGCGCCATGCTGGACTGGCTGAACGAGTGTGAGGAGGAGGTACTGTCCGATGCTTCCTGACCGCTCCGCGACAGCCTCCACGCGCCGCACGCCGCTGTTTCTGCTCGCGATAGGCGCCCTGCTGCTCTTCATGGAGTGTGGGGGCCAGGAAGCCGCCCGGCGTCCCGTGACGCTCACCGTCTTCGCCGCCGCGTCGCTGACCGATGCCTTCGGGGCTATCGAGCAGGACTTCGAGGCGCAGCATCCCCACGTCGACGTCGTGTTGAACCTGGCCGGGTCGCAGCACCTCGCCCAACAACTCCGCCTCGGGGCGCCCGCGGACGTCTTCGCCAGTGCCAATCCGGCCCAGATGACCGTCGCCGTCGAGAGCGGGCGGATCGCGCCGGAGGCCCCTGAACCGTTCGTGCAGAACCGTCTCGTCCTGATTACGCCCCCCTCGAATCCCGGTCGGGTCGAGGGCCTGCGCGACCTGGCTCGGCCGGACGTGCGGATCGTCCTGGCCGACGCGGCCGTCCCGGCTGGGCGTTACGCGCGTCAGATGCTGGAAGCGGCGAGTCAGGACTCGACCTTCACGTCGACGTTCGGGCAGGAGGTGCTGAGTAACGTCGTCTCCTTCGAGCAAAACGTCCGGGTGGTGCTGACCAAGGTGGTGCTGGGCGAGGCCGATGCGGGCATCGTCTACGCCACCGATCCCCACGGCGATGCCGCCGATGCCGTGCGCGTGCTGGACGTGCCCGAGCCGTTGAATGTGGCCGCCACGTATCCTATCGCCCCGGTCCGGGACAGCGCCCACCCGGACGTCGCCGCTGCCTTCGTTCATTTCGTCCGTTCCGCGTCGGGCCGGGCCCGTCTAACCGACTATGGTTTTTCCCCCACCGCGAACCCACCCTCCTGAGGACGGCGGCGCGCCCCGGCACGTATGGCGCCGCGGGCGATGGACGGTTCTCAGCCTGCCGCTGATCGGGTTTCTGCTGATTCCGCTCGTGGCGCTGCTGGTCCGCACCTCGCCGGCGGCGCTGGGGGAGAACCTCGGTCAGCCGGAGGTGACGCAGGCTATCGTGCTGAGCCTCAAGACGAGTCTGCTGGCGACCCTCGCCACCGTGCTGCTCGGGACGCCCGTCGCCCTGCTGATGGCGCGCCGCCAGTTCCGCTTCCGGCGCGCGCTCGACACCCTGATCGACTTGCCGATGGTGCTGCCGCCCGCCGTGGCCGGAGTGGCCCTCCTGATGGCCTTCGGGCGGGGCGGGCTGATCGGGTCGGTGCTGGCCGACTGGGGGCTTCAGGTGACGTTCACGCCGGTGGCGGTGGTGATGGCGCAGGCCTTCGTGGCGGCGCCGCTGTACGTGCGCTCGGCCATCATCGGCTTTTCCGGCATCGAGCCTGAACTGGAGGATGCGGCCTTGCTGGACGGCGCGAGCACGTGGCAGGTGGTGCGCTACGTGACGCTGCCGCTGGCCCGCAGCGCGCTCATCGGTGGGGCCGTGCTGACGTGGGCGCGGGCACTCGGCGAGTTCGGCGCGACGATCATCTTCGCGGGCAACCTGCCGGGCCGCACGCAGACGATGCCGCTCGCCATCTACATCGGCTTCGAACTGGACCTCGGCATGGCGCTCACACTATCGGCCATCCTCATGGGCATCTCATTCGTGGCTCTCATCTTGATTCGATACTTTCTGCTCTAACTCGTCGCCCGCTGCCCTTTAGCACCATCACGATGAAGTTCCTGCTCCCCGGTCTCGTCGCTGTCCTCATTGCGTTTCCCTTCGTGTCGTCGCTCCACGCACAGGAGATCCTGTATCGCTCCGACGCCTTCACCGTAACCGACCGGTCGGTGCAGGAGGGAGGCTTCGAGGCCATCGTGGAAAGTCCGACGCGGATGCGGTCCAACTATTTGTACGCTGCGGGGCAGGAGTCCAAACAGGTGGCCTTCAAGTTTGCGCTCAACGGCGAGGACAACGAGGCGCCACCCGGGCAGGATCATCTGCTCTTCTTCGACCCACAGGACACATCGGGGTCGACGCCGATCTACCGCTTCGGGGAAGAACTCATCAAGCCCTATCCGCAACTGCCGGGGCGGACGGTCACTATCCGGCTCGATCTGCGGCCCGTGCTGAGAGCGTTCGAGACCACTGGCCAGTATACGCCGCCGTACGGCGAGCCCATCGCGGCGGAGGACTTCGAGGGCGTCTACGTCGCTGGCAGCATGCGGCCGCTGACCTGGGATTTCAATGCGTTGACCGAGCAACATCGCCTCACCGATTCCGACGGCGATGGCATTTACGACATCACGCTGACCTTCGACAGCGGCACTGCACGTCCGTTCGACGACGAGGGCTACGCGGTGTGGACGCTTTCGCAGGATCTCTCGGGGCTGCCGGAATACGCCTCGGGCCGTCCGCTGCTGGACGCGATGCACACCCTGTCGCTGGAGGAGATGCTGCAGGACGTGCAGGACGACGGCACGTTCATGGCCGGGGCCAAGTGGCCGGGCGTGTGGACGCGCGACGTGAGTTACAGCATCGTGCTGGCCCTGGCCCTGCTGGCGCCGGAGGTGTCGAAGCAGAGCCTCCTGGCGAAGGTAGACGACGCCGGGCGCATCGTCCAGGATACCGGCACGGGCGGCTCGTGGCCCATCTCGACGGACCGCATGACGTGGGCCCTGGCCGCCTGGGAGTTGTACGTAGTCACGGGCGACGCCGATTGGGTACAGACAGCCTACGACGTCATCCGCCGCTCCGCCGAAGCCGACCTGGTGACGGCGCGGGAGGCGGAGACCGGCCTGTTCTACGGCGAATCCTCGTTTCTGGACTGGCGCGAGCAGACCTATCCGCGCTGGATGGACCCGAAAGACATCTATCAGTCGCAGGCGCTCGGCACCAACGTGGTGCACTACGCCACGTATCGCATCCTGGCCGACATGGCCGAGGCGCTGGGTGAACCGTCGGCCCGCTGGGACCGCATCGCGGACGAGGTGCAGGACGGGCTGAATACGTATCTGTGGCAGCCGGACGCCGGGACGTACGGGCAGTACCGCTACGGGCGGCTGTTCCCCTCGCTCTCGCCACGCGCCGAGACGCTGGGGGCAGCCCTCGCGGTCTTGTACGGGGCTGCCACGCCGGAGCAGCGTGAGCGCATCCTGGCCAGCGTCCCCCAGGTGCCGTACGGCGTGCCCTGCATCGCGCCGCAGATTCCGGGCATCCCGCCGTATCACAACGATGGCATCTGGCCGTTCGTGGTGGCCTACTGGACGTGGGCCGGGGCGGAAGGAGGCAACACCGCCGTCGTGGAGCACGGCATGGCGTCGATCTACCGGGCCGCCGCGCTCTTCCTGACCAACAAAGAAAACATGGTGGCCCGCACGGGTGACTTCGAGGGCACGCAGGTGAACTCGGACCGTCAGCTCTGGAGCGTCGCAGGGAATCTGGCGACGGTCTACCGGGTGCTCTTCGGCATGCGGTTCTCCCCGGACGGGCTTCAGTTCGAGCCGTTCGTGCCGGAAGCCTACGCCGGACCGCACACCCTGACGGGCGTCACGTACCGCGACGCCGTGCTCGATATCACCGTGGACGGCTTCGGCAGCGAAGTCACGTCGGCGACGCTCGACGGCGAGCCGCTGGAGGCCCCGTTTCTTCCTGCCGATCTGCAGGGGCGGCATACGCTCGTCCTGACGCTGGACGGCGAGGTGCCTGCCAGTCACGCCACGATGCGTCCCGTCCAGTTCACGCCGCCGATGCCCATAGCCGAGCAGGAGGGGGGCGAGTTGCGCTGGTCGCCGGTGGAGGATGCAGCGGCCTATGCGATCCACCGCAACGGGGAGCGCATCGCGGTGACGACGGACACCAGTTTCGCGCTGCCCGAGGCGCGGTCGCTGTCAGCGTATCAGATGCAGGCGCTCGGCACGGATGGGCTTGCGTCGTTCCTCAGCGCCCCGCTCCGCGTCGCTCCCGAAGAGGCGGTGCTCACGGTGCAGCCCGATGGTGAACTGGAGCAACACTATGAGGGTTACACCGGGGAAGGCTACGTGACGCTGTCGACGGCGCGCACGACGCCGGTGACGGTGACGGTAGAGATTGCCGAGGCGGGCACGTATGCCCTCGACGCGCGGTATGCGAACGGTGAGGGGCCGGTCAACACCGACAACAAGGCGGCGATCCGCACGTTACTGGTCGATGGCGAGCGCGCGGGCACCCTGGTCTTTCCGCAGCGGGGGGACGGGGCCTGGACCGACTGGGGCTCCACCAATGCGCTGCGTCTCACGCTCACGCCCGGCAGGCACACGTTCACCCTGGACCTGCGCGCCTCCGACGAGAACATGAACCGGTCTGTAAATCGCGCCCTGCTGGACCATCTGCGGCTCGTGCCGATGGCGGCAAAGTGACCGGATTGTTTAGGGGATCTTTGCAGAAGTATCATTGCGGAGCCGGAGGCGAGGCTGTACCTTCTTGCTTCCGAAACCCGAACCAGTCGCTCCATGTTGAAGCACCGGTTTCAGACGGAGGGGTGCCGGAGCGGTCGAACGGGGCGGTCTCGAAAACCGTTGAGCCCCTTAGGGGCTCCGGGGGTTCGAATCCCTCCCCCTCCGCAGCATGACAACCACCTACCAAGGCACGCAGACTTCCCGCTGCGTGCCTTTTTGGTTGTGTGCCGATGCCTCGCTAAACCCAGGAGAGCCGTGAGTACGGTGTCAATGGTCAACGCCGGGTCGTCGAAGCGATCTAAAGACACTACCTACCAGCACGTCATCCTGAACCCGTCGAAGGATCTCCCTCGGCCGGGCTACCATGGCTGGGAGATCCCGACACGAGCGCTGCGCAGCGAGCGACTGATGGAGCGCAGCGGAATAATCACGTGCGGGATGACAGACGCGGTGTGTTGAGATCGCACATTTCAGTCCACAGAATCACGTCTGACACACCGTGAGGGCGATGCGACATCTGGTGTGCACGGCCCTGCTGCTGATCGGGGGGCTCAACGTGGTCGCGGAGGGATGGGCGCAGGCGTTCCCGGTCTATGACCAGGAAGTCCGCCCGTCCGGCGTGACGTATCGCGTGCTGGAGACGCCGCACTTCGACCTCATCTACGACGCTACGGCGGAAGAGGCCGCCCGCGAGACCGCTGGAATTCTGGAGGAGGATCTCACCGCCGCCCAGCAGCTCGTCGGCGTGCAGCGGCGGTTGGAGATCCCGGTCGTCCTGAACGGGTACAGCGACCGGGGCAGCGGCTTCGTGACGCCGTTTCCGTTCAAGTCAGAGATCGAGGTGGCGAGCATCAAAGGCAGCCGCCTCTCGGCCCGGTTTCCGTCGTGGCTGTCGGGGGTCGCCCCGCACGAGCTGATTCATGCCGTGCACGCCGAGGCCGAGAGCGGGTGGGGCCTCGGCGCCGTAGTGCGCCCGTTCGCACCCGACCTGGTCCGGTCGTTCAACCTCCTCATGCCGCGCGGCATCGTGGAGGGCGTGGCGGTGTGGCACGAGAGTCGGCTGCATCCGGGAGCAGGACGCCTGAACGATCCCCGCTTTCGGATGCAGTTCGATGCGGCGATGGCGGACGAGGAGCCGTGGAGCCTGGCGCAGCTGCTGGAGACGCCCCACTACGGACGTCCTGGCAACCGGATGTACATCGGCGGGGCGCACCTGTACGCCCATCTCGCGGAGACGTACGGAGAGGACTTCTTCCGGCGATTGCTGGATCGGCACGCCCGGTCGCCATTCCTGGGATTCGGGCTGGCGCTTCGGTTCACCTCGGGGCCGTGGCCGGGGCACGTCGAAGATCGCCTCCACCAGGCGGCCCGCCAACGAATCAGCAACCGGGAAGCGGCTCGGGCGTCGTCCGGGCCGTCCGAAACGGTCCTGGGAACGCGCGGCCTCACCGTTCGCAATCCGCAGTGGCTGACCGATTCGACGCTCGTGGCCTACGCCTTCGGCGACCACACCCGTCCCGGGTTCTACCAGATCGACGCGCGAACCGGGCAGCGCTCGCCAATCAGCTACCAGCGGATTACGGAAGACTACGCGTATCGGCTGAGCCCGGATCGGACGCGGATCGTCTTCGGTCGCTACGTGCAGGATCCCTTCGTGGCGTCGCAGTCGCGGGCCGACCTGTTCGCGGTCGACGTCGGGACGGGGCGGTCGCAGCGGCTGACGCGGCATCAGCACGCGCTGGCCCCCGTGCCGCGCGGAGAGACGCTCTGGGCACTGCAACTCGACGGTCAGTTCACGCAATGGGTGCGGGTCGATGCGACGGGGCGCACGACGCCGGTGACACAGGCCGAACGGACGCTGTTCGTGAGCCTGCATCCGCGCCCGTCGAGCGACGACGTAGCCGTGCTGCTCAGCCGCGACGGTCGGCAGGGGCTGTATCGGACGCACCAGGAGCACAGCCCAGGCGATTCGCTGCATCCCTGGATCGTCTTCCGCGACGCCTCGATCTACGAAGCCGCCTGGAGCCCGGACGGGCGTTATCTGCTGTTCACCGCCGACCTGTCGGAGGTCACGAATGTCTACGCGCTGGACGTCGAGACCGGGGCGATCCGGCAGTGCACCGACGTCCGCTATGGCGCGCTGGACCCGAGCGTCTCGCCAGACGGCCGGTGGTTGGCCTTCATCGACTATCAGCACGAAGCCTACACGCTCGCCCGGCAGCCGTTTGACCCCACCGCCGGTCCGCGCACGGACCCGTCGGTGGTGCTGACATCTACGTCGCTCCGGGCCGCAACATTGCCAGACCGTCCGCGGGCCGATGGACCCACCACACCGTACCGGGCTCGGCGCTACCTGATGCCGCGCATGGTCTACCCGACGCTCCGGTACGACCGGGATGAAGGCCAGCGGGATGGGCTGGGCCTGGGGCTGGGCCTCGCCGCACAGGGGGCGGACCCCCTGGAGCGGTGGACGTACGCCGTGGAGGGGTTCTACCAGGACGAGTCGGCCTGGGGCCGCGCGGTCGTCGAGACGGGGCGGTACCTGCTCCGTCCCTCGCTGTCGGCGTATCGGCTCCCGGAGGCCGCGCGGGTGCGGGTCGCGGACGGGACCGGGACCGTCGATACATTGAGTGTGCGGCAGGATGAATGGGGCGTGGACGTGGGGCTGCGCCTGCCGGTGACGCTGGAGCAGAACGTGTTCACGACCTCCGCCTTTGCTGCGGTGCGGGGTGGGTGGTCGCAGGAGCGGTTGACGCGGCGGGACGGATCGACCCTGCGGCCCTACCGCGACCGCTGGACCGTGGCCGCAACCGCCGGGCTCAACTATCGCCTCCAGGCCAACCGGCGCGACCTGCTGCCGAACACCGGCCTCACCCTGCGCAGCACAGCGTTGGTTGATCTTCAGGCGGAAGGTCAGTCGCGGCGCCGGGCGTGGCGCAGCTCGGTCGGCTGGTTCGTGCCGGTCGCGCTGAAACACCCCCTCGGGTTGCGTCTCGGCGGCGGGCTGCTCGTGCAGAACCGGAGCAGCATCTACGGGCTCGACACGTACCTGCCGCGCGGCTACGAGGATGCGTTTCTGGGGGAAGGCACCTTCGCCCGGCTATCCCTCACGTCGGTCGTCCCGCTCCGCTTCGTGGACGACGGCTCGGTGGTGCTGCCGGTGTTCGTCCATGTTCTCTACGCCTATGGCTTCGGCGAGCGCGTACTGCCGCTCCAGGGAGCGATGCCGCACGGTCATCTGAGCTCGGTGGGGGTCGGCCTGGGCGTGCAACTGCGCCTGTACTACGCCCTGGAGCTGGATCTGCGGATCGGGGTGAGCTACGCCGTCGAGGAACGCGCGTGGCGGGTCACGTTTCGCTGAGGACAGGTTCGCTACGCCGGGCTCGTTCAAGCCGGAGACGCGGACCGATACCGTCCGGGGCAGGCGGTTTGTGGTCTGCCGTCGAACGGTCGTCCGCAAAGGGAGGAATCCGTCACGATGATTTCAGCATTTCTTTGTCTCGTGGCGTAACCCGGTCCGGTGGGATCTCGTCTACACGAATCGACCGGCAGCTGCCCCGGTCATCGCGTTCCCCCATCATCAGCCCCCCGGACCGATGACGCGTTCCGCCCACCCCGCGTCGCAACGACGTGACGCATCGCACGCCCGCATGTCAGGAAGCCGCGTTCTCTTGCTCGACAGTCCGTGTCACTTCGCGGATCGGTGCTCGCTCTTCGGTCGCGCGCGGCTCTATCCGAATCACATCGAGCTGACCCACTGGGACGTACGCGGATGGCACCGACGCCACCTTCCGCTCCCCTGCGTCGTGCAGGTGGACTATCATCCGTTGATCGACGGCGCCAACCTTTCCATCACCCTGGACACTGGCGAGGAATTGCATCTGCGCGTCGAGAAGGCGCATCGGTGGCGGGAGGTGTTCGAGCACTGGCTGGAATACGCCGTGCTGCCGAGCGCGAAGCTCGCCAGCAGCCTCGACGAGGTGGCCGCGCTGGCCGGATGACCGCCTTGTAATACGTACCGGCAGTGCCGAACCTGTACCGCTGCAGAAGGTACAACGACCGTACGTGATATCAACCACTCGATATAGATTTCAGCTTATGGAACGGCTTCGATGCAAGACCTGTGGGTGTGAGAGTATGGTGCCCATGCAGGTCGCGCTCCAGGGTGATGAAGAGCCCGACGAGCTGGCGGCCTTGCTGGGTACGGAACCCGAGTCCCAGTTCTATACCTGCCACGTCTGCGGGGATAACTGGCTTTCCGTGAAAGAGACGACGCCGTCCGGCACGTGCGATATCACGTTCGTGCACCAGATGGGCACCTCGCCCGTCCTGAAACGGGTGGCGCACCTGGAGACGGCGGTGGTGGTCAACGAGGACACGGTGGACCACTGGGACTATTACCTGGACGATCAGCGGATCGACCGCGAGGTGTGGTTCGACAAGCTCGAAGAGCGCCGCAGCATCCTGAAATCCATCTGCTGCAACTGAGCGCCGCGCCCGTCCGCGCCGCTACCCATTCCGCTTCGAAAAGGGGCACCGACCGGTGTCCCTTTTTTTTGATCCATCGACCCTGCTAAAAAAGTAGCAGAGTCCCTTGATTTTCGGACGGCGAGCGGCTATGGTGTATGTGTTAAAAAATTAACAACCGACGTAACTCCCGACGCGCGACGCCGTAGGGCTTGAGCACCGCCGGTATCGACCGACCCACACCGTCATGGCGAAGAAGCACCCGCATCACGAACTCAGTCGCCGTGAGCGCCAGATCATGGACATCATCTACCGCCGGGGCGAGGCGACCGCCGCCGAGGTGATGGAGGACCTGCCGGACGCGCCGAGCTACTCCGCCGTGCGCGCCCTCCTGCGCATCCTGGTCGAGAAAGGGCATGCCGAGTATCGTCAGGAAGGTCCGCGCTACGTCTATCGGTCGACCACGCCGGTGGACAAGGCCCAGGAGTCGGCCCTGAACCACGTCGTGCACACCTTCTTCGAAGGATCGGTGCCCCAGGCCGTGGCGGCGCTGCTGGATCTTTCGGATGACCAGCTGACCCAGGATGATCTCAACCGGCTGAACCGCCTGATTCGTGACGCTAAAGATGAGGGCCGCTAGACATGAATGAACTCGTGCACTCCCTGCTCCACCCGGACGTTGCGCTCCCGCTCCTTGCCTTCCTGGCCGACCTGACGATCAAGTCGCTCCTGATCCTGGCGCTCGCGGGGGTGGCGACAAGCCTGTTGCGGAGAGCGTCCGCAGCCACCCGCCACCTGGTCTGGACGCTGGCCCTCTGTAGCGTGCTGCTCCTTCCGGTGCTCTCGGTGGTGGGGCCGTCCTGGCACGTGCTACCGGACTGGCACGCCGTCACCGATCGCATCGCGATTACGCCGCCGTCGGTTGCCCCCGAGGTGCCGAGCCTGCCGCTGGCCCCGGAGACCGCCGACGCTCCCGCAGCCACCCCGGCGCCGCCCGCTCCGAGTCCGCCCGCCGAGGCGCCCGCTGCGTCTCCGCGGGTCGAGACTCAAAACGCCCTGTGGCAGGCTCTCGGATCGCTCGTCGAGGCGGCCCGGCAGGCCCACTGGTCCGTCTGGCTGATGCTGCTCTGGGGGCTGGGAGCGATGCTGGTGGTCGGGCGGCTGCTGGCCGGAGCCGTCGGCGTCGCCTGGATGGCCCGGCGCGCGCGTCCGATCGACAATCCGACCTGGCGGGCGCTACTGGACGACCTCGGACGACAGCTGGGCCTGGACCGTCGCGTACAGCTCCTGCAAAGTGCCCGCACCTCCATGCCGATGACGTGGGGATTGCTTCGGCCGGTCATCCTGCTGCCGCAGGGCGCAGACGACTGGTCGGACGCCCGCAAACGGTGCGTGCTGGCCCACGAGATGGCGCACGTGCAGCGCTGGGACTGCCTCACGCAGGGCCTCGCGCAACTGGCCTGTGCGCTGGTCTGGTGGAATCCCCTGTGCTGGGTCGCCGCCCGGCGGATGCGCGTCGAACGCGAACTGGCGTGTGACGATCAGGTCCTGGCGTGCGATACCCGTCCGTCGGAGTATGCCACCCATCTGCTGGACGTGGCGCGGACGTCCCGACGGAGCTTCGTCTCGCCGATTCATGCCGTCTCGATGGCACGCCCGTCCCAGCTGGAAGGACGCATCCTCGCCATCCTCGACCCCGAACGCCGTCGCGCCACGCTGGGGCGGGTGACGCTCGGAATAGCCATCGGACTGGCGGCGCTCCTCGTCGTCCCCGTCTCGGCGCTGCGCCCGTCGAGTGACGCCGTCCCTGAGCAGCCGCCGCCGCAGGCGATGGTAGCGGTATCCGAGTCCGAATCAGCGTCCGACCTGATCGAGTGGGAAGGGTCGGTAGCGCCCGACGCCACCGTGGACATTTTCGCGGGATGGGGCGATGTGCACGTCGGCCCGTCCGAGGATGCATCGGTGCGAGTGCGCGGCTATCGGGCGAGTGGGGAAGAGGACGCCCAGATACGCGTCGACGAACGAGGCAACGCGCTGGTCATCTGCACGACGACCGACGATGCGCAGCCGTGTAGCCTTGGCGAAGGGGTTTCAGCCGTACCTGGCCGCAACGACACACAGGTCGATCTCAAAGTGCTGGTTCCGCCTACCGTCCGCCTGCAGGTGCGGAGCGTCGATGGCAACATCTCGGTGGCGCAGCATCAGCACATCGTGACCGCAGAGACGCACGACGGCGACATATCCGTCAGGACGACCGGTTACGCGCAGGCCCGAACGGACGACGGCAATATCCACATCGAGATGGGCCGTGCGGACTGGGCGGGCAAGCTGGACGTAGTGACGCAGGACGGCGATATCGAGGTCGTGCTGCCGTCCCGTCCCGACGTGGACGTCTACGCGGAGTCGAAGGATGGCTGGGTGCGGTCCGACTTTGCGCTCAAGGAGCGCCGCCGGGCGGCCGGGATGCTCCTGTGGGGGGCGGTCGGGCAGGGAGACCGCCGGCTGACGCTGCAGACCGACGACGGAGCGATTACCCTGCGGGCGGCCCGCCAGACCGCCGCTCCTGCGAGGGAGGCGGCGGAGGATCCGACGTGGGCGACGTTGCGACATGCGTCCACGTCGGTGCGCATCCGCGTGGCCGAGGTGCTGGGGAGGGAGCGAGACGATTCCTCGGTGCCGCTCCTGAGTACGCTGCTGCGGCAGGATGAAAACCCCAAGGTGCGGAAAGTCGCTGCCTGGGCGCTCGGTGAGATCGGCGCGCCGGAAGGCCTTCCCGCGCTGACGGATGCCCTCGACGACGCGCAGCCGACCGTCCGGGCGAAGGCGGCCTGGGCGATGGGCGAGGTCCGCGACGTGGCTGCAGGCCCGGCCCTCGCCGACGCCGTGCGGCACGACCCGGATGCGACGGTCCGCACGATGGCCGTCTGGGCCCTCGGCGAGTTGGGCGACGAACGTGCCGTCCCGGTGCTGCGAACCGCCCTCGACGATACCGATCGCACCGTGCGGGACAAAGCGCGGTGGGCGCTACACGAGATCGGAGCGACGGTGGCTGACGAGGCGGAAGTCGACGTCAAAAATCACGAAAACAATCACGAAACGGAGGCGCGTCATGTGCGGAACTCGGCGTCCAACGAAGCCCGCGCGGAGGTCCATATCGACGCGACCCTCGACAGTCCCCGGACTGCGGAATTGGTCCGCCGCGTCCTCACGAACGTGGGGCATATCGCCCGTGAGGTCACCGTCAATGAAGAGAGCCTTGCTCGCGTGCTGCAGGGGGAGGCTCCTCGGGCCAGCGCCTCGTATCGACGCGCGATGCGAGCGGCGGGCATCGAAACCGATGACGACGACGTTCTGCTGATGGCGCAGGTGCTCGGCGTCGAGCCGACGTACGCGCAGGCCATCCGAGAAGCCGGCTACACGTTCTGCCTCGAAGAGATCATCAAGATGTACCTGGTCGACGTGGAACCGGCCGACCTGCGCACCCTGAGCGCTGCCGGATACGACGATCTCGATCTCGAAGCGATTGTCCAGCTCCACACGCAGGGCGTCGATGGCGCGTACGTACAGGCGCTCGCCTCCGTCGGGTATCGTGAGCTGTGTCCAGAAGATCTGGTGGCCTGGCGGCAGCACGGCGTGGACCGGGCGTTCCTCCAGGACCTGGCGTCCGTGGGCTATCGCGACCTGTGTCCCGAAGAGGTACTGGCCCTGCGCGTGCACGGCATCGACGTCGCCTTCGTCCGCGAGCATGTCGGGCGGGGCTCCGCCTTGCCGCCGATCGACGAGATCGTAGAGCGGAAGCTCGCCGACGCGTAGACGCGGCCACCCGCGCCGACTCCGCAGACCCCACCGCATCGTGTGGTCTCTATCCTACCATCGCGAGTGCCCGTCTGAGGACCCCCGAATCAGGGCGTCGCATCCCAATCCCGAAGCACGCCACGGATCGTCTCCAGCAGCGCCTCCTTGGTGAAGGGTTTGCTGACGTATCCGTCGAACCCCATCTCCACGAAACGCTCGCGGTCGCCCGGCATGGCGTAGGCCGTGAGGGCCAGGATGGGGGTATCCGCATGCCGAGGGTCGTCGCGCAGCTGCTTCATCAGGTTGATGCCCGTGTACTCCTGCCCGAGGTTGATGTCGAGCAGGAAGAGGTCGATGGCGTGCTCCCCGGCCAGCGACAGCGCCTCGTCCTTGTCCGAGGCCAGGAGAGGACGATACGTCTTCGTGAGCATGTACCGCAGCAGCGTCAGCGTATCGGCATTGTCTTCGACCGCCAGAATGGTGGCTTTATCTGAGTCGGTACCCACGATAATGCGCGGCCAATGGAGGGTTAGTGTGGGTGGCGAGCTGAAGCAGTAGCCCTCACAGTATACGACGAACCCTCGTTCGATGCGAACGCGACGAGCGTAGACTGCGGCCAGGGACGGCTCACCACCGAAGACGAAGTTGCGCGCGGAGCTCACGCAGCCGGTTGCCGTCGACCTCGTCGAGTCCGGACCCGACGGTGTCGACGTTTTCATAGCGCGTGACGGCGTACTTGACTTGCAGGGTCACGGCGTCGAGCGGCTGCCACCGCAGAAGCGCGTAGCTCCGCTGCCCTCGCCCGGAAAAGGCAGGCACCGAGAAGGTGTAGAGCAGATCGTTCTCGTAGGCATAGACGCGGGCGTCGTAGCTATCGGTGTCGAACAGCGCGACGCGAAGGTCGAGCTGCAGCGATGAGATCGGCAGCCAGCGCACGTCCTGGTAGAGGATCATTCCGTACTCGTCCGGTTGCTCGGGGGCTGCGAAGCGGATCCCTTCCAGGCGCGTGCGGAGCCGCAGCGCCCGGCTGAATTGATACTGGCCGTGGAGTCGGAGTGACTGCCGCGTCTCGGGGCGGATCCCGTCCAGTTCGCGTCCGGGGGCGACGGCGACGGGATGGCCCTGTTCCTTCGTCTCCGACCGGAATTGCACGTAGTAGTGCAGCCAGCGACGCGGGCGATGCTCGATGGCGAGGAGCGCGTCGTAGCCGGTGCTCGGGCGCGGCACGCTGAAGCGCACCCACGGAAAGCGATACTGGTCGAAATACGCGACTACCGACCACCGCTCGGCGGGCTGGAGGTCGAGGCCCAGGTAGAAGCCCGTCTCGTTCTGGGTGGCGCCGTTCCGTTCCCCGAAGGCATAGCCGTGCAGGCTCACGAAGTCGCGCGGGAAGTGGCGCGCCACCACCGCGAGGTCGGCGAGGTCGTTCAGGCGGAGGGTGCCGCCGCCCAGCAGGCCGAGGACGCCGTCCGGACTGCGGGCCACCTCGCCGAAGAGATGCGCGTCGCCCACGAACCAGTTCGCGTAGCCGCTGAGCAGGGTCGCGGAGGTCCCCGAGAACCGAAAGCGCTGATAGGCGGCATCGCCGGGTTGGAACGGACGGTCGAAGTGGCTGCGATAGCCCAGCACGCCGACCCGCAGCCCGCCGCGCTGCCAGTCGATCCCGCCGCCTACGACGTCCTCCTGCACGGCATCCTTGTCGGCGCGCTCCGACGGTGTCCGGTGCAGGCCGCTTTCGCTCAGCGAGGTGGCCGCCAGGTCCTCAAAGAGCTCGCCGCGGGTCGTATCCGGGACGTTCACGTTGGCGTCCAGCGTACGCCGGGAGGCAAACGCCGACGCCGAGAGCGAGGGGGTGAGCAGCACCGTCGCGGCGGCGCCTCGGAAAAAGCGGTTCTCATCGGTCGAGCCGTACGGCACGAAGCCGCGTGTGGTGCGGGCCATCGGACGCACCGGCGCACGGCCTTTGCCGAAGGCGCTGCTGCGCCAGAGCGCCACGCCCTGCCCGAAGAGGGCCACGTAGTCGCCCACGATGAGCTGCTGGAGGCGTCCACGCTGGCCGATGGCGACGTGCCCGGCGACGTGGTCGTAGCCGTACGTGCCGGTGTCGGGCGTCCAGGTAAAGGCTTCTCCGGGGTCTTTCTCCAGTGTCAGGTTGACGCTGAAGTAGTCGCGGGAGCGGACGCGCAGGCGGGTGTAGATCCGGCTGGGAGAGCCCGCGTAGGTCGTCCGGGTCGTGTCGTCCTCGTAGCCGCGGCCCAGGTCGAGGCGGCGGGTTGTCCGTTGCAAGATCTCGTAGCGCGTATCTTCGCGGACGAACTGCCAGGCTGGCCACGTCGGAAAGCGCGACGCCTCCTCCTGAGCGGGCGTCACCGTCTCGCCGATGGTGAGGTACGGGCGGGCGGCGAGGTAGACGTTCTGCGTGATGCCTTCGACGCTGCGTAGCTCCGGGATGGACCCGAAGGCGCCGAACCGTTCGCGGAAGGCGACGATGGTGCGGGCCAGCGACGGACCGAGGGCTGGGATCTGCGCGAGCGCGTCCGCCGAAGCTCGGTTGATATCGAGGGGCGAGGCGGCGAGTTCGTCCAGCGCTTCCGCCAGCTGCTCGGGCGTGCCGGTCGTCGACTCCAGGTCTTCGAGGAGGCCCTCCGGATCTGGCTCTGAGACGGTCGTGTCCGGCACCTGCCCGGCAGCCGGTCGCACCAGGAGCAGCGCCCCCAGCACGAGGGGGAGCAGCGTCAGCCTCCGCAGCACGCCGGATGTGGAGTAGCGTGAGATCATGGCCCTACCACCGCACGCTGAACGCGACGGCGGGCGACCAGCCCAGCACCTCGTGCCGCTCCGCCGCGACGTCGGCCACGAAGGCGCCGACCGCCACGCCCACACCTGCCGTCCACCGCGACGGCTCCGTCGCTGCGCCGACGCGGAGGAAGAGCACGTCCACCGGGCGCACCTCGATGCCGGAGCGGATCGCGAGCGGGAAGCGCACGTCTTTGTAGGCGTCGACGACCACGCGGAACAGGTCCATCGGGGCGTAATGGAGGCCGACCGCCAACGTCCGCGGTAATTCCTCGCCCCCGAGCGTCGGAACGTGCGGGTTCGTCCAATGAAAGCCCAGGTCGAGGACCGGCAGCACCGAGACGAGTCCGCCCAGGCCAAGCTCGACCGTACCCGCCGCGCCGTAGTCGGGGACGGAGACGCGGTGGTAGCGCACGTTCACGCCCAGGTGAAAGCGGCGCGACGTCCCCAGCTGCACCCCCCGCGCATAACCCAGGTTGAGGTGCGTCTCACGGTAGTCTTCGAAGCCGAACGTCCTTGCCCCGAGGGCGAACGTGCCGAGGCCGGTGGGCTCGACGACCTGGGCCGCCCCGAGGCGCAACTCCGACAGGCCGAACGCCTGCGTCGCGAAAAAGGCAACGACGCGTTCCGAGAGCGTGGATCGGGACGCCGGGTTGGCGTAGCCCCAGGGCACGTCCGGCAGCGCGGTGGCAGCGCCCCCGAGGGCAGCGGTCCGCGCGCCATTCTCCATCGACGTCTGTCCCCGGGCCGGGCCTGCCAGGACCAGGAGGAGCGACAGGACGAAGACGATGCGGTGCGTCATGGCGTGCGGGCAGATACTCAATGGCTGGAACCGAAGATACGGTCTCCGGCAGGGAAGATGCCACTGCGAGCAGGGAGCCACGCGGCGTCGTGGAAACTGAGCGACGGCCCCACAGTATGAGCCGAACGACGCCCGCGTCCGTTCCCAGGCTACATCCGTGTTCATGCTACGCTCCGTCCTTCATCGCAGTGTGATCGTGGGGCTGCTCCTGCTGCTCGCTGGCAGCGCGTCGACGGTCCGCGCTCAGGAATTCAATTGCACGGTCTCGGTCAACACGTCGCAGATTTCGGGGACCAGCTTCACCTTCCTGGACGAGTTGGACGAGCGTCTCGAAGCCTATCTGAATGAGACGACGTGGACCGACGACCGCTACCGCGACGTGGAGCGGATCGCCTGTAACATGCGCATCGTCATCCAAGAAGCCCTCTCGCAGACGCGTTTCCGGGCGCAACTCGTCGTCGAGCTGCGGCGGCCCATCTACGGCACCACGCAGTCGACCAACACGGTGCGCATCAACGACCAGAACTGGCAATTCGACTACGCCCAGGGCGACCCGCTGACGTTCGACCCCGAGCGCTACAACCCGCTCACGACCGTGCTCGACTTTTACGCGTACGTGATGCTCGGCTACGACTACGACACGTTTTCGGAGATGGGCGGAACCCCGCATTTTCGCAAGGCTCGCCGCATCGCCGAGATCGCCCAATCACGCGGCGGGGCCGGGTGGAGCCAGGCCGGCACGGACCGCAGTCGCTCCGAGCTGATCACGCAACTCCTCGACTCACGCTTCCAGCCGTTGCGGGAGGCCTATTTCACGTACCACTTCGGCGGCCTCGACCACTTCACGACGCAGACGGAGGAGGCCCGCTACGCCGTCCTGGACGCGCTCAAGAAGGTGCAGGAGGTCTACGACGCCCTCTCACGCCAGTACCTCCTGGATCTCTTCTTCGACACCAAACACCAGGAGATCGTGGCGCTCTTCGAGCAGTCGAACCCGCGCAGTGAAGCCTTTCAGATCTTGAGTCAGGTGGATCCGGCGCACGAATACAACGCCCTCACGCAGTAGTCGGGCAGGAGGCATTGCAGATTCCCTCTCTCTTCAACAGATCATGTCCGATGGGCCGCGAGGTCGAGCGCAAGTTTCTGGTGAACGAAGTCCCTGAGGCTGTGCGTGGCTGGCCCGCGACCATCATCCAGCAAGGCTACCTGGCGATTCAGGAAGATGGTACCGAGGTGCGGGTCCGTAAGCGGGGTGCGGCATGCGTGCTGACGGTGAAGCGGGGCGCTGGACTGGAGCGGGAAGAGGTCGAGGTTGGACTGGCTCCCGAGGCCTTCGCCGCCCTCTGGCCGCTGACGTCAGGCCGGCGCGTGCACAAGACGCGCTACGTGGGACGATGGAGCGGGCATCGGGTCGAGGTGGACGTGTACCGCGGTGCACACGCCGGTCTCGAGATGGCCGAGGTCGAGTTTCCGCATGCGGAGGCCAGCCGCGCCTTCACGCCGCCCTCCTGGTTCGGGCGAGACGTCACGGAGGATCGCCGGTTTGCGAACCAGCAACTGGCCTGCCAGGGACTCCCCGAGGTCCCAGCGTCTCGCTGAGGACGTCGCCCCCGATCCGCTAGGCGGAAGCAGGCGTCTCTTCAGCAGCGAGGGCCTTCTGGTAGGCCGATCGAT
>JAAAOL010000519.1 GCA_009908885.1 Bacteroidota bacterium
CATTGAAGTAAACGCACGGATCGGGGATGGCCTGGGCCTGCTTGTCGGCCCCGTGGATCGTGGTGGGCAGCAGCGACGGCGCCGCCTGGACGTCGGTGCGGTCCCAGCGGGTGGCTCCTGTCACCACGCGCTGCAGATGCTTCAGCAGATCGGCCTCGTAGTACGTGCCGATGGGCTCGACCGCCGTCCCGTCCGGACGGTCGATCACGTTCAGGTCGTGCGCGCCCTCCAGGTGGGTCAGCAGCACCGAGCCGTCCGTCCCCTGGGCGCGTTGCAGCAGGCCGTACGACAGCAGCCGGGGCCGCCAGGTGCCCCGGGCGTCCTGGTGGAGGAAGAGCAGGTAGACCCCGTCCTCCTCGAACTGCGGACTACCGCCCACGGCCCAGGCGAGGCTATCGGTCGACCCGCCGAACGTGGCGACGTTCAGACGCGCGCCCGCCGCCATCGGACCGCGGACGACCTCCAGCACCTCGAACGACGTCTCCGTCAGCAGGAAACGCCCCCGCAGCGTGGCCTCCGCCGTGCCCGCACGCGCCAGCACGACGGCCTCGCTGGTCACGGCCAGTTCGCCCAGATCACGGGGCGGGATGATGGAACTCGCCTGCGCGGAGTGCGCGGCGAAGCTGAGCAGTACTGCCAGAAGTCCAATCGTAACACGTCGACGCATAAGCACGGCAGGAATACAACGAGGAACGGCGCGAACGGGGGGAACGGCCCTGCGAGCCGCCAAACTGATCCTATATGGTATCGACGTATGCGAGAAAATCCAAAGCGTCGTACCACGGTCGCAAGATATAAACAGAAAGGCCCAGCCTCCACAGGGAAGACCGGGCCCTTCCGCAATAGACTGACGGAGGAGGCCGGCTAGTTGGAGCCCGCCGTCTCCATCGCCGTGAGCGTGGTCGTCGCCGTGCCGCCGCCCATCTGCGCGGGCAGCTTCGACGTGCTCTTGACCACGGTGTGCGGCGCGTCGGTGGCGACGTACATCGTCGCCGCGCCGGCGTCGCTGCCGTCGAGCGGCGTCACCTCCACGACGTAGGCCTCGAAGGTGCCCGCCGGGACCTCCACGGTCTCCGTGCCGGTCACCGCGACCTGCATCGGGCGGACCTGCCGCTGCTGCAGGCTGAAGGTGCGGAACGTCGCCGTGTAGCCCTCGGCCAGCGGCAGCGCGGCGAGGTACACGTCCAGCGCCCCGCTCTCCCCGACGACGGGCGCGTCGAGCGCCTGGTCGATGTCGGCCTGGCCCATCGGGCTGTCCATCGAGCCGGTGATCTGTCCCTCGCCATAGTCGAGGGTGATGGTGGCCGGGCCCTGCTTGGTCGAGCGGCGCTGCGGCAGGAGCGTCTCCGCATCGACGACGAAGGTGTCGGCGATGGCGCCACCTGGCGTCTGCGCCTGGTCGATGATGTGCATCACGTCGCCGTGCTTCGCGACGGTGCGCGTCACGTCGATGCTGATGTCGCGGCCCTGCACGGTGAAGGAGGTCGTGTACTGCATCGTGCCCGGCGTCACCGTGCTGCCGTCCGCCGCGGGCAGATCGGCGGTGGCGGCTTCCTCAGCGCCTTCCGGCGTCTCCGGCAGCGTCACCGTGTCTACGTCCACCATCAGCGAGGCGAGGTGGTCGGCCAGCGTATCCGGCATCTCCTCCTGGTGGCGCCCGTCGAGCTGCTCGGCCAGGAAGCGCTCGATCTCGGCGATCATGGCGAGGCGGTTCTCTTCGCCCCGGAAGCCGTGCCCTTCGTCCGGCGCCACCATGTAGGCCACGTCGGCGTCGTTCTCACGGGCGGCGACGACGATCTGGTCGCTCTCGGACTGCTTCACGCGGGGATCGTTGGCGCCCTGGATGACCAGCAGCGGATCGTCGATCCGGTCAGCGTGGAAGAAGGGCGACTGCGCCTTCAGCTGCTCGCGGTCCTCGGGGTCGTCCGGGTCGCCCACGCGCTCGTTGAACACCTTCTTGGCGGCGGCCCAGTACGGCGGGATCGTGTTGAGCAGCGTGATCAGGTTGCTCGGCCCGACGATGGAGACGCCCGCGGCGTACACGTCCGGCGTGAACGTGAGTCCGGCCAGCGTGGCGTAGCCGCCGTAGCTGCCGCCCATGATGGCCACGCGGTCCGGGTCGGCGATGCCTTCCTCGATGAGGTAGTTGACGCCGTCGGTGATATCATGCTGCATCAGGCCGGTGCCCCACTCCTTGTTGCCCGCGTTCAGGAAGTCCTTGCCGTAGCCGGTAGAGCCGCGGAAGTTGGGCTGGAGCACGGCATAGCCGCGGTTGGCGAGGAACTGGGCGAAGCTGTCGTAGCCCCACGTGTCGCGCGCCCACGGGCCGCCGTGGATGTACATCACCACGGGCAGGTTCTCCGCCTCCACGCCCTTCGGCGTCGTCAGGTAGGCCGGGATCTCCACGCCGTCGCGGGACGTGTAGCGGATGGCCTGCATCGGCGCCAGGTCCTCACTCGGCAGCTCGGGGCGGCTGCGGTAGAGCAGCTCGACGGACGAGTCGGTGCGGTCGTACAGATACGTCGAGCCCGGATCCACGTCGCGTTGGACGGAGATAATGTGCATCGTCTCGTCCTCGGTGGAGGAGCCGAAGTAGATCTCGCCCTCCGGCAGTTCGCTACGCAGGAAGTCCAGATCCTGCTCGATCTGCTCGTCCTTCGGATAGATGCGCAGGCGGTCGCCCAGGTAGTAGGTGGCCACCAGCTCATCGGTCACGTCCGAGAACTCGGCCCCGCCGAAGTCGACCTGGCTCTCCGGGTCGTCCTCGATGAAGGTCTCCGCCTGCGTCTCCGGATCGAAGAGAATGAGGGCCGTCAGGTCGCGGTCGCCCTTGTTGGTGACCATGTAGACCTGCTCGCCGTCTTTGTGGAACCGCACGGGATAGCACGTCTCCTCCACGGTGCAGGTGTAGACGGTGGAGAGGCTGTCGCCGTCCACGCGCAGCACCTCCGTCCCGCCGTCATCGGTGGTGCGGGTGGCGAGGCGCAGGGTGCCCTCCAGATCGAACTGGAAGCCGGACAGGTTCTCCTCGTTCTGGAGCAGCAGCGTCCGCTCGCCCGTTTCGAGGTCCACGCGGTAGACGTCGTGCCACTGGGCGTCGCGGTCGTTGAGACCCACGAGGATCTCGCCCGGCGTATTTTCGGGCACGGCGTAGATGTTGGCGCGCGTGTCCTCGTAGTCGGTCACGTTGCGGGCGAGTGGCACGCCGGTCTCCGGGTCGGCCTCGGCGTCCGGGTCGACGACGTAGACGTGGAAGTTTTCGTTGCCGCCCTTATCCTGCACGTAGAGGATGTACTGGCTGTCCTGGCTCCAGAAGTAGCCGGGCACGGGCCGCGTGGTGTCCGCCGTGACGGGCCGGGCCGCGTCGAACGGCTCGTCGATGCCCTTGACCCAGATGTTCATCACGTCCTGGTAGGGCTTGCGGAAGGCCACGTACTGGCCGTCGGGCGAGAGCTGGGCGCTCGCGATCTCCGGATCGCCGAAGAACAGGTCGCGGTCGATCAGCGGCGGCAGTTGGTCGAGGTAGTCCTGATTCTGTGCGTGCACCTGCGGCGGCGTGGCCCACAGGCCGGCA
>JAAAOL010000488.1 GCA_009908885.1 Bacteroidota bacterium
GGATCGCCAGCAGGCTGCCGCCCGGAATCTCGGCAAACAGCTGCGGCATCCAGATGAACGTGAGTCCCGTGGAGGCGGGCCCGCTCGTCTGCATGACCTGCAAGACCTCTGCCTCCGACAGCTGCGCGCCCAGCACGGCGAAGACGGTTCCGAAGATCGTCACCGCCGCCAGTATCGACACGAGGTTGTTGCCGATGCCGGTGATGAAGGCGTTCTGCACGACGCCGTGGCGCTGCTGCATGTAGGCCCCGTACGTGAGAATCAGTCCCCATCCCGCGCCCGTGTCCCAGGCATTCTGGGTGAGCGCTTCCAGCCACAGGCGCGGCTGGGCCAGCGTCGCCCAGTCCGGCGTGAACAGGAAGCGGAGTCCGTCCCCGGAGCCGGGAAGGGTGATCGTCCGCCCGACGGCGATCAGCACGATCACCAATAGCGTGGGAATCAGCACCTTGTTGACACGCTCGATGGACTCGATGCCCTTCCACACGGCGAACGCGCCGAACGTCATCGCGAGCGCGTGGAAGAACACCGGCCAGCCGCCCGTCTGGAAGCCCGTCCACACCTGATCCGCCGCCTCCGTCGTCAGCGGGAGCGGGTTGACCAGCATCTCGATGAAATAAAACACGCACCACCCGGCGACGACGGAATAGTAGAACATGATGGCCGTGGCCACGAAGCCGACGAAGCCGCCCATCCAGCCGAAGCGGCGGCCTGCGATCCGCGCGAACGTGCCGACGACGCCCTTCCGCCCTTTCCGCCCGAGCGCATACTCAGCGATGATGAGCGGGATGCTCCACATAAACAGAAACAGCACCCAGGCCAGCAGAAACGCCCCCGCGCCGCCGTCCCCGCTGTTCTGCGCGGCGATGCGGGGAAAGCGCCAGATGTTGCCCGTCCCCACAGCGATGCCGATGACGCTGAGCAGCAGACCGAGGCGGGACGAGAACCGTGATTCGTCGGACTCAGGCATGGTGGGGTGGCTGGTTGGGCAGGATTCGAGGTCGGTCGCACACGTCTGCTCAGCGCGACTCCGGCAGCAGCGTCGTGGAGGAGAGCACCTGTGCCGCGTTCAGGTCGTCCGGCGCACGGGGCCGGTGTAGGTCGTAGTGTTCGAACTGGACGTACGCGGGCAGATGCAGATCATAATACGGACTGAACGGGTTCCCGCTCTGCCCGCCCGGATAGATGCCGTAGCCCGTCGGCGGCGCCGTCGAGAAGTCGACCACCATGCGCCAGCTCGCGCTGTGGGTCGTCTGCCGGTCCCCGGCGGGCGACAACGTCGAAGCGAAGCCGGGATACTCGACCGGCCCGCGCCAGAGCGGCCGGAGCGATGACGAGCGCGTCAGATGCCGAAAGACGATGGTGTGATGGTCGCCCCACCGCCAGGCGCTCGGATCCCAGCCATGACGGGCGGCCAGCGTGTCGGCCGTCTGCGCCAGCGCCAAGCGCAGCACGTCGGCGGCCGCTTCGCGCTCGGGCGTGGCAGGCCGGTCCAGCCAGGTCGACGTCGGTGAGGCGCGCAGCATCTCGAACAACATCGCCGAGGCAGGCCGTTTCAGCCCCTCGAAGACCGGCTCGTCCCAGACGACCGCTTCGATCCGGTCGAGAAGGACGTCCAGCACCAGCGGCTCAGGCCGGTCGACCGTGGTGCGGCCGTCCCAGCGGAGGAGTCGTCGCCGAAGCGTGTCGGGGCGCGGCGGGAGGCCGGTCAGCGTGTCGAGCAGCGGCACCAGCAACTCATGCTGCACGGCGTCGACGTCGGCCTGGTAGCGTTTCATGTCGTCGACGCCGTGGCGGGCCGCACCGCGCAACAGCGTGTCGATGCGTCGGGACCGAAAGACGCTGCGCCAGTCGTGGCCGAGATAGTGGGGATATTCCGCGCTCGTCGGCACCTGGTTCGTCGAGGTGAGGTATCCCTGATCGGGATCGATGGCGTGCGGCAGCGCATCGAAGGGAACGCGGCCCGTCCAGGTCCCCGCCGGACTGGCCCCGTCCAGCAGTCCTTCGCCCGTTCCCCCGGCCCGGAGCGGCATGTACCCGGTGGAGCGAATCGCGATGATGCTGTCGGCGCCGGCGTAGAGGATATTCTGCATCGGCGTGTCCCAGTCGCGCAGCGCTGCCTCGAAGGTGTCGTACGACGTCGCCCGACTCATCGCCCAGAGGGCCTGCAGCGTCCGGCTCTGCTTGTGCGCCGTCCACTGGAGCGCCACAGCGCCGGAGTCCGTCTGCACCACCGGGCCCCAGTGGCTGTATCGCAGCGTGTCGATGACGGGCGGAGCACCACGCACCCGGATCGTGTCCACCACCATCTCCAGCGAGCGCCACGCGCCATCGTAGCGATAGGCTGCGCTGTCGGCGTCAAGGGTGAGCCGGTAGTGATCCAGCACGTCGCCGCCGGTGTTGGTGAAGGCCCAGCCAAGATGGTCGTTGAATGCCTCGACGAGGACGGGCGCCCCCGGGATGGTGACGCCATAGGCGTTCATGCTCGGCGTGACCAGGTGGGCTTCATACCAGATCGCGGGGAGCGAGACCGAGAGGTGCATGTCTCCCGCCAGCAACGCCGCGCCTGTCGCGGAGCGGCTACCGTGGACGGCCCAGTTGTTGGAGCCCTTCCCCTCCTGAAACCCCTCCGCGACCGCTAGCCCCTCCGACGTCAGACGACCGTCAGCGGGCTGCGAAGAGCGAGCGCGCTGACGGTCCACTGACATCTTCTGTACGTCTCCGCGAGGCTCCGATGGAACGATGGGCACTGCGAGAGGCGGGTGGAGCGGATAGAGCGCCCGGTACGCCTCTTCGCCGAGTCGTTCACGCAGGCGGGCGTAGTCGAAGGCGTCGCGGCGAAACGTGAGGTCGTAGTTCATGTACTGCAAGACCCGCGTGGCGTGCAGGACGGTGTAGCGTTCCGGTCGGTAGCCGAGTAGCCGAAACTCGAACGGCAGGTCCTCGTCGCGTAAGCCGTCGATATGTGCGTTGACGCCTGCCGCAAACGCGGCGATCAGGTCGGCCTCGACGCCCCCCTCCTCCTGGATCCGGCGGGCGTTGCGCCGTGCGCCCCAGTCCATCCCGATGCTGCGCAGAAAGCGATCCGTTCGTACCGAGCCGGGGCCGAAGACCTCCGCCAGCCGCCCCGCCGCGACGCGCGGGATGAAATCGAGCTGGAAGAGCCGATCCTGGGCCACGACGTAGCCGAGCGCCACCAGCGCATCCCGATCCGACGTCGCGAAGATGTGAGGCACCCCTCGTTCGTCGCGTACGATCCGTACCGAGTCTTCCAGGGCTGGGAGTGCCAGCGAGGTGGTCCCTGCGGGCACCGCCTGCCGCGCCGTCCGCCAGAGGCCGTCGTCCGGGTCGAGCAGATGACCCAGCGGCGGCACCGTCCCCAGACGCGTCGAGAGGGCCACGACGAGCCCGGCACCCAGCGCGAGGAAGAGCCCCGCCCGCAGAAGGGCAGACTTCACTGGTTGCGACGCCGTCATGAACCCACCGAACGGGCTGCCCGGAGCGCTTCGACGATCGACAGGGACGCAGGCTCGTCAGACGAGGTGTCCGTGGACGAGGCGTCCT
>JAAAOL010000057.1 GCA_009908885.1 Bacteroidota bacterium
TGCACCTTTATCGAGCGTAGCGGCCGTTTTCAGACGCCAACCGCCCCATCCTGCTCGGATACTACAAAAAGGCCGATGCAGGCGGCGCGATAGGTCGTCGTCGGCCACGTCACCCAGCCAGGCGGTGAGGCGCGTGCGGCCCTGCATGTAGAGGGCCTCGTAGCGGTCAGTAACGGATTGGGACATAGACCATCGGTTTTTTGTTAGCAACACCCGCCGCCCGGCGTGCAGCATCCGCCCGTAGCGCCGTTCGATGTGGCGGGACCGCTGGAGGTCATGACGGCGCCAGGCGGCGTTGCGCCTGCTCGGAGTCACATTCTGGACAGCCGACATCGAGTCCATTCTCGGATTTGGCGATGGTGGCGTTGAGCGCAAAGTCGTGGTCGCAGTCGGTGCAGCGATATTCGTAGATGGGCATAGTGATAGCGCGATTGTGGGAGAGAAGAGTCTGTCCCGTATCGACGAGTTCAGCCTTCTGACGATTGGACCGTGTTCCCGGCGCTATTCGTCAGCGGCAATGACATCCAGCTGAATCGATGCTCCTCCGGGAAGCGCGCATACGCCGACGGTCGTCCGGGGCGGGTACTCGTCGCCGAGCCGGTTCCGGTACACCGCGTCGACGGCGGACTGGTCCGCCATATCGGTCAGTTGGACCTCGATTTTCATTACGTTCGTGCGGACGGCGCTCCGCGCCTGGAGGGCCGCGTCGAGCCGGTCGAGGCACAGGGCCGTCTGCTCTTCGATGGAGAGATCGCTTGCGATCGTTCCCTCCTGCTCGGGAAGAATACCCTCAATGAAAATGAGGTCGGAGTGTCCGGTTCGGGCACCAAAGGCGCCGGTGTGTTTCCGTCCTTCCCGCTGCCGCTTGCTCGGTGTGCTGAGCCGCGAGTCGGATACCTGTTCGGCGTGAAGGGGAGCTTCTGTAGTCATATCTAAAGTAGTCATGGTTTTCGAGTCCTTGGTTTTCGGAGGATGCAATTGCAGGGTTCAGGCGATTGATCGGGGGGCAACATTGGCGTCCGGCGCTTCCTGCCGAACCGAGACGGCCGGAACCATGAGAACCGATCGCCGAGCTTCCTTGACGAGGTTCTGGGCCGTGCTTCCGGTCAGCTGTTCTTCGAGGTAGCCGCGGCCATGCTTGCCCACGAGGAGCGCGGTGCTCTCTTCCTCGTCGGCGACCTGTGCGATAGCGGTAGAAGCCTTATCGCCACGCTCCACGCGCACGGTGACGGGACAGGTCACCTGCTCGGCCAGGGCGTCCAGCCGGGCCCGTGCGTCTTCGGCCGAGAGCGCACTCTTCCGGGCGTCGCGCACGGCCATGAAGACCGCCGACGCGGCCTGCTCGGTGAGTGCCAGCGCAGCCTGCTCGGCGCCGCGGGCCAACGCGGAGAAGTCCGTGGCCAGCAGCGGACGGCTGAACTTCTGGCTGCAGACGACCGCGCAGCGGGCCTCGTCTTTGGCGTCGGCAGGTTCGATGCGGTCGAGCAGCACGGGCACGGTCGCTGTACGCAGCACCTCGGTGGCCGTCGATCCGAGGAGCAGCCGCTGAAGGAGGTTATGTCCCCGCGAGGCCAAGAGAATCAGATCGGCGTCCTCCTGCTCGGCATAGCGTACGATGGCGCGGGCGGGTTGCCCGGTTTCCAGGTGCGGGTGCACCTCGAAGCCCTTGCCACGGAGGCGCTCGGCCTGCTCGGCCAGCAGATCTTCGTACATCTCCCGGTGCTCGATGGGCGGACGGCGGTCGTAGCGCACCTCCAGCACATGCATCAGGGTGACGCGTTGCATCCCCAGCGCGCGAAGCTCGTCGAGGCACTGCAGCAGCGGATCGGTTGCTGGCGAGAAGTCGACAGCGGCCACAACGTGATCGAAAGTCAGCATAGTAGGTGATCGGGTTCAATGGAAACACGTATTCACATCTGGGAAGAGGCGCCCTCTACATACAGCGACTTCCAGCCGAGCAGCTGGTCGAGACCTACGTGGAGGGGCGCGTCGTTCAGCGTGACAAAGCTGCGGTGCACGTACGCCGTGAGCCCTTGTCGCTCGTCGTCGGTGTAGGTCTCGGCCTCGCCGGGCGGCTCGGTGTCAACCGTCGCCAGGTCGACGCGTCCGCCACAGCATCCGTGGCGCGGGCTCGGGCGGATCGTGAGCACGCCGCCCTGCTCGCGGGCGTATGCTGCTGCCTCGTCGTCGATGGTAAGTCGAAGCGTGGTATTGGTCATAAGTGCTGCATCGGGTTGCATGTCTCGGCGTCAGGCCACGGCCGTGCGCGTCTCGAACTGCGGCTGCGTGGCGTTGGCGATGCGCACGAGTGTGAGCATCAGGGGCACCTCCACGAGCACGCCCACCACGGTGGCCAGCGTCGCGCCCGAGGTGACGCCGAACAGGGCGATGGCCGCCGCCACAGCGAGCTCGAAGAAGTTGCTCGCGCCAATCATACCCGCGGGCGCTGCCACGTCGTGCGGCACGCCCCACGCGTAGGCCCAGCCATACGCAATCGAGAACACGAAGAACGTCTGGATAATGAGCGGCACGGCGATCAGCGCGATGTGCAGCGGATTGTTCAGGATGACCTCGCCCTGAAAGGAGAAGAGCAGCACGAGCGTCAGGAGCAGGGCCGCGATGGAGACCGGGCCGAGGCGCTTCAGGAAGACGTTGTCAAACCATGCGATGCCCTTCTTCTGGATGAGAATGGTGCGCGTCAGATAGCCCGCCGCCAGTGGAATTACGATGTAGAGGCCCACGGACAGAAGCAGCGTATTCCACGGTACGATCACGTCGCTGATGCCCAGCAGAAGCGCCACGATGGGCGCGAAGGCCACGAGCATAATCAGGTCGTTGATGGCCACTTGCACGAGCGTGTAGGCCGGGTCCCCGTCGGTCAGGTAGCTCCACACGAACACCATGGCCGTGCAGGGCGCGGCGCCCAGCAGGATGGCCCCGGCGACGTACTCGCTCGCCAGCGCCGGCTCGATGAAGGGCGCAAAGACGACCTTCAGGAAGAACCAGGCAAACGCGAACATGGTGAAGGGTTTGATCAGCCAGTTCACCACGAGCGTCACGGTGATGCCCTTCGGGTGACGCCGCACCCCGAGGATGCTCTTAAAGTCGACCTGCACCATCATCGGGTAGATCATCGCCCAGATGAGGACGGCGATCGGCAGGTTGACCTTTGCGACCTCCATCTCGCCCAGCACGTTGGGCACGGCCGGGATCAGTTGCCCGACCGCTACACCGACGGCGATACAGAGCGCGACCCACAGGCTCAGGTAGCGCTCGAAGAACCCGAGGTCCTCCTGGCTCTTTTCGGCGGTGGCATCGATGTCGTTGGGGAATCCGTTCTGGGGGTGTCCGTTCTCGGACGGTTTAGCAGAAGCGTCGGCCGTCTTGGGAGCGGCATCCGAGGCCGTCATGTCCGTCGTCGGGGTCTGATCGGGCATAGAGAAGACTCTTTTGGAGTTTCGTTCTGACTCAATAGGGCGGTGAGGACTACGAGTGGGCCGGCACGGATTGCGTCGTGCCGCGGGCCAGCGCCTGAAGCGGCTCCGGCCCCACCGGTTC
>JAAAOL010000416.1 GCA_009908885.1 Bacteroidota bacterium
CGCGCGCTTTCCGGAGAGGCACATCCCTCTTGTTCTCCCTTCCAGAAGGGAGAGACCTCGACGGTAGTACTGAGGCCAATCGCACCGACGTGCTAACATGCTTTCATTGATCCACGAGGTCGACCGCACGACCAACGTACCCAACTCCATCATCCACGACGCCGCCGCGCGCGGCTCAGACCACCTGAGCATCATCACGGATGAAGCCCTCGCCTGGGCCCGGGCACGCCGAGGCCCCCTCCAGTCTGAGGAGGGACGCCCTCCTGCAGAAGGCCCTGGCGACGCGGGCCGTCGCGCTACCTGGTCCGGTGAACCATTGCCTTTCGGGCGGCGGGCTGATAGTTTGCGCGGGCATCGTCACCCACGTCCGCCCAAACCGCTCCCTGCCCTCATGAACCCACGCGACCGCACCCCCGGCTCCTGCCTCCTTCTGGTACTCACCCTGTTGCTGCTTCCCGTGCCGCTCCGGGCGCAGGACGCCGACACCCTCGTCGCAACGACGAACTACGACGCGCTCGAACTCCGCTCCATCGGCCCGGCCATCAACGGCGGGCGCATCGCGGACATCGCCTTCCATCCGGAGAACACGAACATCTGGTACGTGGCGGTCGGCTCGGGCGGCGTCTGGAAGACGACCAATGCGGGCACGACCTGGGAGCCCATCTTCGACGACCAGTCCTCCTACTCCATCGGCTCGGTAGCCATCGATCCCAGTCGGCCCAACGTGGTGTGGGTGGGCACCGGCGAGAACGTGGGCGGCCGCCACGTGGGCTACGGCGACGGCGTCTACAAGAGCACCGACGGCGGGCAGACCTGGACGAACATGGGCCTGGAGGCCTCCGAGCACCTCTCCACCATCCTCGTCCATCCTGACGACTCCGACGTCGTCTGGGTCGCCGCGCAGGGGCCGCTCTGGAACGCTGGCGGCGAGCGCGGCCTCTACAAGACGACCGACGGCGGACAGACCTGGACCCGGACGCTCGGCGACGACGCCTGGACGGGGGTGACCGACCTGGTCATGGACCCGCGCGACCCGGACGTGCTCTACGCGGCCACCTGGCAGCGCCACCGCACCGTGGCGGCCTACCTGGGCGGCGGGCCGGGCTCGGGCATCCACAAGAGCACCGATGGGGGCGAGACGTGGACGGAACTGACCACCGGTTTGCCGAGCTCGAACCTGGGCAAGATCGGCCTCGCCGTCTCGCCGCAGCGCCCCGACACGGTCTACGCCGCCATCGAGCTGGATCGCCGCACCGGCGGCGTCTTTATGTCCACGGATCGCGGCGAATCCTGGACGAAGCAGTCGGACGCCGTCTCCGGCGGCACGGGGCCGCATTACTACCAGGAGCTCTACGCCTCGCCGCACCACCACGGGCACCTGTTCCTCGTGAGCGTCCGCACGCTCTTCTCCAGCGACCACGGCGCGACCTTCGAGACGATCAACGTCGAGAACAAGCACGTGGACGACCACGCCATCGCCTTTCACCCCGACGACCCGAATTACATCCTCTTCGGCAACGACGGGGGGCTGTACGAGACGTACGACTACATGAAGAGCTGGCGCTTCCTCGACAACCTGCCGGTGATGCAGTACTACAAGATCTCGGTGGACGACGCCCGGCCCTTCTACAACGTCTACGGCGGGACGCAGGACAACGGCTCGAACGGCGGCCCCGCGCGCACCGACATGGAGCACGGCATCCGCAACGCCGACTGGTTCAAGACGCTCTTCGCCGACGGGCACGACTCGGCCACCGACCCGGAGATCCCGGAGATCATCTATGCGGAGACGCAGCAGGGCGGCCTGCACCGCGTAGACCGCGCGACGGGCGAGCAGGTGTTCATCCAGCCCCAGGCCGGGGAGGGCGAGGACGCTGAGCGCTTCAACTGGGACGCGCCCATCGAAATCAGCCCGCATAGCCCCACGCGCCTCTACTTCGCCTCGCAGCGGGTGTGGCGCACCGACGACCGGGGCGACAGCTGGACAGCCATCTCGGGCGACCTGACGCGCGACCAGGAGCGGCTTGCGCTGCCCATCATGGGGCGGCAGCAGAGCTGGGACAACCCGTGGGACGTGCTCGCGATGTCGAACTATAACACGATCACCTCGCTCGCGGAGTCGCCGCTGGAGGAAGGGCTGATCTACGCGGGCACGGACGACGGGCTCCTGCAGGTGACCGAGGACGGCGGCGACACCTGGCGCCGCATCGAGCTGGCGGACATCGACGGGGTGCCTGCGATGGCCTTCGTCAACGACATCAAGGCCGACCGCTTCGACCCGAACACGGTGTACGTGGCGCTGGACGACCACAAGAACGGCG
Source organism: Bacteroidota bacterium (assembly GCA_009908885.1). Lineage (GTDB taxonomy): Bacteria > Bacteroidota > Rhodothermia > Rhodothermales > JAAAOL01 > JAAAOL01. Next base: position 2,322 of record JAAAOL010000416.1, read on the forward strand.
ACTTCAGTCCATACCTGATCAAGAGCACGGATCGCGGCCGGTCGTGGACCTCCCTCGCCGGTGACCTGCCGGATCGGCACCTCGTGTGGCGGATTGTGCAGGACGACGTGAACCCGGATCTGCTGTTCGCGGCCACCGAGTTCGGCGTCTTCTTCACCGCCGACGGCGGAGAGGAATGGGTCGAACTGGCGGGCGGCGCGCCGACGATTGCGTTCCGCGACATCACCATCCAGCGCCGCCACGACGACCTCGTCGCAGGCTCGTTCGGGCGGGGCATCTACATCCTGGACGACTACACGCCGCTCCGGACGGTGAGTCCAGAGCTATTAAGCCAGGAGGCGCACCTCTTCGACACGCGCGACGCCTTCTGGTACGTGCCCCGCGACGTGGCGGACTCGCAGGGCGACAACATGTTCACGGCCGAGAATCCGCCCTTCGGCGCCGTCTTCACGTACTACCTCAAAGATGGGTACCAGACGACGGAGGCCGAGCGGCAGGAGCGCGAGCAGGCGCTGGGCGAGGGCGATGACGTGCCGTTTCCCGGCTGGGACGCGCTCGAAGCGGAGATGCGCGAGCAGGGGCCGATGGTGCAGGTCGTGGTGAAGGATACCAGCGGCACCGTGGTGAACCGCGTCGACGGCCCCACGTCGGCGGGCATGCACCGGGTCAACTGGGACCTGCGCTTCCCGTCGAAGAACGTCGTCGACCTGGGCGAGGAAGCCATCGAGGGCTCCGGGAGCGACGGCTTCCTGGCCACGCCGGGCCCGTACACGGCGACGCTGGTGAAGGTGGAGGACGGCACGGTCACTCCGCTGTCCGACCCCATCGCGTTCGAGGTCGTCCCGCTGCGAGAGGGCACGCTGGAGGGGGCTCCACACGCGGCGACCACCGCCTTCCGTGAAGCGGTGGAGGCGCTGCAGCAGGATCTGACGGCCGCGTCCAACACGCTGGAGCGGCAGCTCGACCGGATCCACGCGATGCAGACGGCGCTGGCCCGCGCCGACCGGGAGGCGCCGGACCTCGTGCAGCGGCTGCACGACACGCGCCTGCGCCTGCTGGAGCTGAGCGAGGCGATGAACGGCAGCGAGGCCAAAGATGAAATCGGAGAGCGCGATCCGCCGTCGCCGCGGTCCCGCCTGTTCGTCGGCTACCGGGCCCTCCGCACCACGTACGGCCCGACGCCGCTGCACCGGGAGACGGTGGCCATCGGGCAGCGGGAGCTGTCAGCG
>JAAAOL010000341.1 GCA_009908885.1 Bacteroidota bacterium
TCTCACGCGAGTCGACGACCTGGCTCTGCGGCGAGGCCCAGGCGCCGAGCTGGCTGCCCCGGGGGCGGCTCTGGAAGTAGGCCTCGGACACGTCCGCGTCGACGCGCTGCACGGTACCCTCGATGCGGACCTGCCGCTCCAGCGCTTCCCACCAGAAGACCAGGGCCGCATGCGGGTTGTCGGCCAGTTCGTCCCCCTTGCGGCTCTCGTAGTTGGTGTAGAAGACGAAGCCGTCGTCCTCGATGCCTTTCAGCAGCACGATGCGCGCCGAGGGGCGGCCGTCGGCGGTGGCCGTCGCCAGCGTCATCACGTTGGGCTCGGAGACCTCGGCCTTCAGCGCCTCGGCAAACCAGGCTTTGAACTGGGCGATGGGATCGTCCAGCACGTCGTCTTCGCGCAGGTCGTGGGTGCGGTATTCCTTGCGTAGGTCAGCAACCGATACGTCGGTGTTCATAGGGCAGCGTGTGGGTCGTCGTGTGGAAGTCCTCCTCCGAGAGAGCACGCGGGATGCCGGGCGTCGTTCCGGAGGCCGTCGTTGGGTCAGCGCCAGATTTCCATGCGCAGGCCGCGCGCGTCGGTAGGCGGCGTCTCGGGAAGGCGCACGGCGGTGCCTGCGTGCCGCCGCCGGGCCGTCCAGCAGACGGCGTGCGCATCCAGCCAGTCGTCCGGCTTCGCCCGCGGGGTGGCATGTTGGGCGACGGCCTCGCGGACGTCGGGGAAGCTCGCGTCGGTCAGGAGGCGCTGGCGGGCGCTCTGGCCCTCGGGCGTGTGTTTGCTGGGCAGCGGCGCGCCGCCGCTGATCGCGAGGAAGCTGAGTTCAGGATGCACCTCGATGACGCGGTCCTGCCGGGCGGGCGTCAGCAGCGCGTCTACCTCGCGGATCTTGGGGAGCAGGTGGTACGCCTGGATGGAGAGGCCGATGCCGTCCGGGCTGTGCGCCCGGTTGCGGGCAAGGGCGTCCTCGTAGCTCGTGGCGTCCAGGGCGGGACGGGCCGGAGGCGAGAAGACGCTGCTGGCGCGTCGTCCCAGCAGGCGCCGGGCGGCCCGGTCGCAGGCCCGACCGCCGCGCTCGGCCTGGTCCGGCAGCCCGATGACCATGTCGATGCCGAGGACGACGGGGCGCTCGGGCAGGGCCAGCACGTCCGCGAACGACGGCAGCAGGCGCCGTCGCACCGCCCGCGTCGTCACGCCGAATAGCACCACGGCCCACCCGGCCGGGCATCCGTCGGCGCCCGCGACCCAGACGGGCTCGTCTCGGGCTCCATCCGGCGTCATGGGTGCGCGGTGGAGGTCGCCACCTGACCGTTCGAGGGGGACGCGGCATCGGGAATGGCGCGCGAGAAGCGGAGGATAAAGCAGGTGCCCTCGCCCTTCGTGCTTTCTACCTCGATCGCACCGCCCATCTGCTCGACCAGGCGGCGCGTGATGGCGAGGCCCAGCCCACTGCCGGTATGCGAGCGGGCCAGTCCGGTGCTCTCCTGCTTGAACTCGTCGAAGAGATGCGGCATGAAGTCGTCGCTGATGCCGATGCCCGTGTCCTCGACCGTGATCACGGCGTCGTCGTCCTCGACGGTGAGGGTCAGGGCGACGTGGCCGCTTTCCGTGAACTTGATGGCGTTGCTCAGCAGGTTGCTCAGCACGCGGTGCAGCGCGGCGCGGTCCAGGAGGGCGTGGACGGGCTGGCGCGGCGTCTCGATCCGCAGCGGGAGGTCCTTCTCGTCGCTCATCGACTGGAAGAGCCGGGCCGTCTCGGTGACCTCCTCGATCAGGTTCAGCAGGGTCGGTTCGATGTCGAGCGCGCCGGCTTCGAGGCGGGCCAGGTCGAGCACCGAGTTGAGCGTCTCCATCAGGCGCTCGCCGCTGTGGCGGATGAGGGTGACGATTTCGCGGTGCTCCTCGCTCACCTCGTCGTCCAGTACGCTGGCGAAGCCGATGATGCCCGTGAGCGGCGTGCGGATCTCGTGGCTCATGTTGGCCAGGAAGGCGCTCTTGAGGCGCGCCAGATCCTCGGCCTGTTCTTTGGCTTCCTTCAGGTGGTGCTCGTACTCCGTGCGCTCGGTCACGTCCATGCCGTAGCCGACGAGGTAGAGCACCTCGCCCTGCTCGTCGAGCACGGGGCGGGCCACGCGCAGCATGTGGCGCGTCTCGCCGGTGCGGGTGGTCAGCGTCTCCTCCAGCGTCTTGACCTCCTTGTCCCGTGCCACCGTCATCAGCCAGTTGTGGCGGGCGCGGTACGGGGCGGGGTCGAAGTCGCAGAGCTCGGGGATGGCCTCGGACGTCTTGCCGAAGAGCTGGGCGCGCAGGTCGGGGTCGGGCATGGCCGCCGGGTTCAGGTAGAGGAAGCGCCCGTGGGGGTCCAGCACGGCGACCTGGATGGGAAGGGCGTCGAGGGCGTTCTCGTAGAACGTGCGGAGGGCGTCGACGCGCTGCTCGGCCCGCTTGCGCTCGGTCACGTCCACCAGCATGCCCAGCAGGCACGGCGCGCCGTCGAACTCGGCCACCTCGACGGACACGATCACGTCGCGCACCTCGCCCTGGCGCGTGCGGACGTGCCCTTCCCAGTGGTGCGCGCGCAGGTTTTGCTCGCGGACGATCTTCAGCATGCGCTCCCGGTCGCCGGACTCGACCCACATGCCGATGTCTTCGGACGTCTGGCCGATGATCTCCTGGGGGTCGTCATAGCCCAACAGCTCGGCGAAGCGCGTGTTGACGTCCATGAAGCGTCCGTCGTCCAGCGTGCTGATGCTGATGGCGACGGGCGCAGCGCGGAAGGCCCGCGAAAACTTGTCCTCGCTCTCCTGGAGGGCACGTTCGGCCCGCTTGCGCTCGGTGATATCGCGCAGCATCACCTGCACCGCGGGCGCGCCGTCGTACGTGACGGGCATGCCCGTCGCCTCCACGTCGATCGGGGTGCCGTCGAGGCGGATGAGCTTCTCCTCGATGAGATCGGCGTGCTGGGCAGAAGCGTACAGCTGCTGGATGCGCTGCCGGACCTGGTCTTTGTAGTCGTCGTGGACGAACGTCATGATGGATCGCCCGACGACGTCGCTGGCCGCTTCCGCGCCGATCATGTCCAGTCCGGCAGGGCTGATGTAGACGATCTTCCCCTCCTGATGGACGACGATGGGATCGGGGGACTGCTCGACGAGGCAGCGGTACCGGTCTTCGCTCTCACGCAGCGCCCGAAGCCGCTTCTCCAGGTGGTCGTGCTGCTGGCGCTTCTGCCAGGCAGCGTAGGTCCCACTCAGCCCGGCGCCAACCAGGACGACCGCGAGGCCCACCAGCAGCGCGGCAGAAGAGCTTCCGACCAGGGCGACCGCGCCCAGGATGATCCCGACGATGACGGTCAGTACAGCCGGAAGCCCTCGCATTGGCGCGTGCAGCATGGCATCGGAAGAGGTGGCCCTACGGAACTGCGGGAGGCGAAGAAGCACGTCGGTGAGGACCATCCACCTGTCGGACGGCCCTTCGCTGTACCATTGGTAGGTATAGGCGAATATATGCAAACTATTAACTTTATGCCTCGTCGTCAACGCCAGCGCGCAGGG
>JAAAOL010000193.1 GCA_009908885.1 Bacteroidota bacterium
GTGCCAGATGCTGCGCACCCGCGACGGGATGCCGCCGATGCCCTGGCCGGCCGTGAAGGCGCTGAGCGAGCAGGACGCCCGCGCCATCTACCAGTATCTTCAGCACCTCGGCCCCGCTGGCGCGCCCGCGCCCTTCATGGTCGGGCCCGGCCAGGAGCCGACCACGCCGTACATCGTGATGATGCCGGTGCACATGGAGCGGCTGGCTGCTGGCGACTCATCCCCCACGCCGTAACGTGGAGATAGCACCTTCCGGTCGTCGTTCCTGGGATGGACGACGACCGGACCGTGGCGACGAGGGACGCGCTGTGCGGGGTGGCACGGTGTGTCCCTCGCGTCGTTTGATACTAACCCAAGTTGTGCCCTATCGCTTTCAGTGGGGTAAGACCACGGACCGCAGACGACAGACGGCGGAAAAAGGCACGTTCTGGCGGTCCGCCGTCCGTGGTCTGCGGTCTCAGAGCAACATCGGGGTTATACGGGTTCAGGTTGGCGATGTCTGGACCCTGATGTTCGCACGTCGTGGTGCGTGGTCCGTGACAGGCACGGGCCATCACGTATTACGCATCACTCATTACGCAACACGAAACACGTAACACGAAACACGCAACACGAAGCCAGACAGACATCGCCGAGCGAAAACGGTAGTGGGCGGCGCGCCCGGCGGCGGAGCGGGGCAGAACCATCGCAGCCTCGTGACGGATTCGCCACATTTGTTGGCCGTGCAATGGCGAGATTGCGAAAGTGCGACGAATGGCCCTCCGACGTGACACCTCGACCAGACCCATGCGACGCTTTCTGTTCATCCTCGTCCTCGCGCTGGCCCCTGCGAGCCTGCACGGCCAGGACCTGTACTTCCCGCCGACGGACGGCACGACGTGGGAGACCGTCGCGCCGGAGACGCTCGGATGGTCGCAGGCGGCGCTGGATACGACGCTGGCCTTCCTGGAGCGCGAGAACACGAAGGCGTTCCTCGTGCTGAAGGACGGTCGCCTCGCGGTGGAGCACTACTTCGGCACGTTCACGGCGGACAGCCTCTGGGCCTGGTTCTCTGCGGGAAAGACATTGACCGCGGTGCTGGTGGGGCTGGCCCAGGAGCAGGGAACGCTCTCCATCGATGACCCGACGGCGACGTACCTCGGCCAGGGTTGGACGAGCCTCTCTCCGGAGCGCGAGGATTCCATCACCGTCTGGCACCAGCTGACGATGACTACCGGGCTGGACGAGCGGGTCTCGTTCGCCTGCACGCTGCCGGGCTGCCTGCGGTACCGGGCGCCCGCGGGCACGCGCTGGGTGTATCACAACGCGCCGTACACACTCCTGCGCGACGTGGTGGAGGCGGCCACCGGGCAGGGCTACAACACCTATACGCGTAGCGCGCTGGCCGACCGGATCGGGATGGACGGGTTCTGGGTCCGCAATGGGTTCAACTCCTTCTTCCTGAGCACGGCCCGCAGCATGGCGCGCTTCGGGCTGATGATGCTGGCCGATGGGCGCTGGGCGGGCGAAGCCATCCTGCCGGATACCGCATACGTCCGGGCCATGACCCGTCCGTCGCAGTCGATGAATCCGTCCTACGGCTACCTGTGGTGGCTGAACGGGCAGGCGCAGTACATCGCGCCGGGAGCGACCGAGACGCAGCCAGGTCCCATCGCTCCCGCGGCCCCGGCCGACCTGTACGTGGCTGCAGGCGCGCAGGGGCAGTTCATCAGCGTCGTGCCGAGCCAGAACCTCGTGATGGTGCGCATCGGACGGACGGGGACGACGAACCCCGTGCCGCTCGACCTCCACGATGCCATCTGGCAGCGCCTCGCCGCGGTGATGGACGATGCCGTGTCGACAAGCTCCACCGACCCGCTCCCGAGCGCTCCGGCTATCACAGTCTACCCGACGCCGACGACGGGGGAGGTCCAGTTCAGCTACGCGTTGCCAGCAGGCGGGCCGGTGCATCTCGCGGTGTATGACCTACGGGGGCGCCGTCTCGCGACGCTGGTCGAGGGCCGTCGTCCGGCGGGGCGGCACCGGCTGGTGTACGATACCAGCGGGCTTCCATCCGGCGTCTACCTGTATCGGCTGACGACCGGCGAGCAGCAGCGCACGGGTACGTTCGTGCGGTTGCGGTAGCGAACGAGGCCATCAGGCGTCTTCGGGGGGATCGGCCTTCGCCGAGGCGCCGTAGCTGGCGAAGCGTTCCAGCACGCGATTCATCTCGTCGTCGTCCAGGATGACGGGGGCGCCCACCTGCCGGGCGAGCAGGTACTGCCGGGCGAGCGTCTCGACCTCGCGGGCCAGCGCCAGCGCGGCGTCCGGCGTAGCGCCGAGGGTGACGACGCCGTGGTTGGCGAGCAGGCAGGCGGTCCGCCCGTCGAGGGCGGCCACGGCATGGGCTGCCAGCTCCGGCGTGCCGTACGTGGCGTAGGGCGCGCAGCGGATGGAGGCGCCCCCGGCGACGGCGACCATGTAGTGAAAGGCGGGTAGATCCTCGCGCAGGCAGGCCAGGGCGGTGGCGTGCGGCGAGTGCGTGTGGACCACGGCTCCGGCGTCCGGGCGGGCGCGGTAGATGCCGCAGTGCAACCGCCACTCGCTCGACGGCGCGTCGGACGCGTCACCGAGCACCGAGCCATCGAGCGCGAGGGGCACGATGCGATCCGCGGCGAGCCGGGCATAGGGAACGCCGGACGGCGTAATCCAGACGCGGTCCTCCCGGCGGGCGCTGACGTTGCCGGACGTGCCGGAGCTGAGGCCCTGCTCGTGCATCCGGCGAGCCGTGCGGGCGACCTGGTCAGGGAGCGAGGCGGGGCGGGAACTGGCGGTCATGCTGCGCATTCGTTATTCGTTCAAACAAATTGCAAGCCGCCGTCCCGCTGGACGTGTCAAAAGGGAAGGCACCGGCGCTGCTGGGACGAGCAGGGGACCGGTGCCTGCGTCTCGCTCATTGGGAGACACGTAAGACATACGGGGCGGCGGCTTTTCGTGTTACAGCGGTGCGGGGTGTCGGGGCGCATTTGGGAGGTTCTACCGATTCAGACTGGTGATGTCTGGACCCTGATGGAGCCTGTCGTGATGCGTATTCCGTGGTTCGTGGCAGGCACGGACAGACGCGGAGGCAACGCTCCCCGGATTCCCGACTTCGCGTTGCAGGCCACGTCCGGGACAACCTCTCACGCATCACGCAACACGTGCTCGGCAATACGCACGTCGTAAGGCGAAAACGTATTAGGGGGCGAGGCGGTCCATCTGCCAGCGTCCGTCGTCCGCGTGCCGGTAGCGGATGCGGTCGTGCAGGCGGCTCGGGCGGCCCTGCCAGAACTCCACCATCGTCGGCATCACGCGGTAGCCGCCCCAGTGCGGTGGGCGCGGCACCTCCTGGCTGTCGTAGTGCTCCTCGGCCTCGCGCAGCCGGTCGCGCAATGTCTGGCGCGAGTCGACGACCTGGCTCTGCGGCGAGGCCCAGGCGCCGAGCTGGCTGCCCCGGGGGCGGCTCTGGAAGTAGGCCTCGGACACGTCCGCGTCGACGCGCTGCACGGTACCCTCGATG
>JAAAOL010000292.1 GCA_009908885.1 Bacteroidota bacterium
CGCCCATTGTCGCTGACGGTGATGCTCTTCCCATCCGCGTGCAGCACGACCTCGATGGTGCTCGCATACCCGTTCGTGGCTTCGTCGACGGCGTTGTCGACGACCTCCCAGAGCAGGTGATGCAGACCCGGCTTGCCGGTCCCGCCGATGTACATTCCCGGACGGCGGCGGACGGGCTCCAGCCCTTCGAGCACCTGAATATCTTTGCCCGTGTAGTGTGCGACGTCAGCCATAAATGGAATCTGTGAGATGGTTGTAACTGAAGATGAGCGGTTACGGAAGAAGGTCGTCCAGGGCCAGCGCGTCCGTGCCTTCCGGCAGTGTCACCGCGTCTCCGCGCTGGAGGGTGCGCTTCGTCGCGTACGTGTCGCCGGTGGGATCGCGGTAGACTTCGAGCGCCTCGTCATTCAGATTCAGGATCCAGTATTCCGGAATGCCGTGGCGGGCGTAGAGCGCTTTCTTGACGGAGCGATCTTTGTCGAGCGACGTGTCGGCCACCTCGACGACCAGGAGCGCGGAGGTCGGATGGGCGTCCAGGTGATCTGCCGGTCGACCTGAAACCACCGCAATATCAGGCTCTGGCTCGGAAGAGGCCCCGAGCGCCAGCGGACCCTGCATGCGTACGTAGAATCGGCCCTCATAATGCGGCTCCAGCAACGTCGTGAGCCGGTGCATCAGCGTGTTGTGTCGACTCCCCTGAGGGCGCATGGTCACCACCTCCCCGTCGACGAGTTCGATCCGGTCGTCCTCCTCGAAGACGCCCGCAGCGATGGCACGCTCGTAGCGCTCCCGCGTCCACCGATACCGTTCGATGCCGGACGTTGGCGGCGGCCGTTTCGTGATCGTGGTCGGCATGATATGAGGATCAATCTCGTCCGTTGAGGTGCAACTCCGTCGGTTGGAGAATGACGCGCGCCAGGTGGCCACGCTTGATGACGAGGCGGCCCTTATTGGCGCGGTTCGTCACGTCGAACTTGGTCGTGCGCACGATGTCGCGGCGGCCCCGGTTGGTTTCGAACTCCAGCCCGTCGCGCGCGGCATCGGAGAGGGTCGCGCCAAGGACGTAATCGTCGTCGTCCAGGCGGATGGCCATGACGCCCTTGGCCGGGCCCTTGAACACCGAGACCTGCCGCACCGGGAAGATCAGGACGTGCCCCACCCGTGAGGCCAGGCACACGTTCTCGTCGCCCGCCGCGACCTGGGCCATGACGACCTGATCCCCGTCCTCCAGGCGCATGTACGTTCGCCCGTTCTTGGTGGATGGATCGGTGAAGCCTTCGATGGTGAAGCGGACGGCCTGTCCGCCTCGCGAGATGGCGACGACATAGGGATCGGCCTCTTCCTCCTCCACCTCGCCGTTCTCGTCGAAGAGTTCGGGTTCGGCCTCGGGGTCGGGGGTCGCCCGCGGCAGCACGCGCTCGTCGAACGAGACGACGCCGACGACGCGCTCTTTGTCGGAGAAATCGAACTGCTTCTGGATGGGATCGCCGTAACCGGTGGTGCTCGGCAGCTCGTCGACGCGGGCCGTGTAGGCCTTGCCGTAGTTGGTAAAGAAGCCGATGGTGGCGCGCGTGGAGGCGGGCAGCACCCACCCCACCTCGTCGCCGTCGCGGATGCGGATGCTCTCGACGTCCGTATACGACCGCTGCCGCTTCACCCAGCCGTCGCGGGTGACGATGACGTAGACGTCCTCGTCGACGATGTAGTCTTCTTCGGAGTAGTCGAGCCGCGCGTCGGGACCGATGATCTGGCTCCGCCGGTCGTCGGCGTACTCGTTCTTGATGACCTTCAGTTCCTCGCGCACCAGCTTCCACCGGGCGGGCTCGTCGGACAACAGCGCTCGGATCTCGGCAGCGCGCTCTTCCTTCTCGCGCAGTTCGGTGCGGATGGCGTCGATCTCCAGCTGCGACAGCTTGTAGAGGCGCGTCTGCAGAATGGCGTCGGTCTGCACGTCGTCTAGCCGGAACCGGTGCATCAGGCGCTGGGCGGCGTCCTGCTTGTCCTGCGACGACCGGATGATCTTGATGGCCTCGTCCAGCGCGTCGAAGATGATCTCGAAGCCGCGCAGGAGATGGATGCGCTTTTCGAGCTGATCCAACTCGTACTCCAGGCGGCGCGTCACGACCTCCAGCCGGAAGTCGAGGAAGTGCCGGAGGACGGTCTGCAGGTCCACCTTCTGCGGGGCGGCCACCTGCGGGTTGTCCGTCGGCACGAGGCACGTCAGGTTGACGTGGAAGCGCGTCTGCAGCGGCGTGTGCTTGAACAGGTACGCCATCGCGGTCTCGGCATCCGCACCGCGCCGCAGTTCGAGCACGACCCGCACGTCGTCGGTCGACTCGTCCCGCACGTCGGAGAGTTGCGGCACCTTCTCGTCCATGATGTGGTCGGCGATCTTCTCGACCAGATCGCTCTTGGAGACCGTGTAGGGCACCGACGTGATGATGATCTTCGTCTTGCCCTCCATCTCGTAGGCGCCGCGCAGGTTGATCGTCCCCTCGCCGTTCTCGTAGATGGCGAGCAGCTCCTCCTCCGTGTTGAGGATGCGTCCGCCCGTCGGGAAGTCCGGCCCCTTGATGTAGCGGTCCGATCCGACCAGGGTGGTGAGGCGCGCGTTGGGCGAGTCGATCATGTAGATGCACGCGTCGACCACCTCGCCCAGGTTGTGCGGCGGAATGTTGGTCGCCATGCCCACGGCGATGCCCGTGGCGCCGTTGATGAGCAGGTTCGGTACGCGCGAGGGCAGCACGACCGGCTCAGAGATTGTCCCGTCGAAGTTGGGCCGGAAGTCGACCGTCTGCTGGCGGATTTCCTCCAGCATCTCCATCGAGAGCGCCCGGAGCTTGGCCTCGGTGTAGCGCATGGCCGCCGGCCTGTCGCCGTCCAGCGAGCCGAAGTTGCCGTGCCCATCGACCAGCGGCGCCCGCATCGAAAAGTCCTGCGCCATCCGCACCATGGCGTCGTAGATGGCCGTGTCGCCGTGCGGGTGCAGCTTGCCCATCGTGTCGCCGACGATGGCCGCGCTCTTGCGGTAGCGCTGATCCGGATAGAGGCGCAGGTGCGCGAACATGGCGTACAGGATACGCCGCTGCACGGGCTTGAGGCCGTCGCGGATGTCCGGCAGCGCTCGGCTGGTAATAACGGATAATGCGTAGTTCAGATACCGCTTCTGGGCGGTCTCGTGCAGGGGAACGGATTCGACGAGCGACATGGAGTGGTTGCAATAACGGGGCTTGTGTCCAGAAACGTACGGTGAAGATACATAACAGGGGTGACACCGTTGCGGCACGGCGGTTGGTCCCGGGTTCGGGGGGTGCAGGTTCCAGGTTCCAGGTTGCAAGTCTAACTACCGGACAGTTTCCGAAATCAAGCTTCACTGCTCGGAAGAGGGGATCTACCCCTTCCCCGCTACGCGGGACTTCCCCTGTCGTGTGTGTTTAGCGTACATCCGCCGCGCATTGCGCCGGTGGCTCCATACGCGGCTACGGGAGGTCATCCCCCCTGCGGGGTGTGGAACAGCTCCGCAG
>JAAAOL010000303.1 GCA_009908885.1 Bacteroidota bacterium
GCTCATAAGCCCGCCCCGTAGAATGTGTTACCCATGTTGCCGGTCTAAAGTGTTACCCATGTCCCCGGGACCTCAAGGTCGAGGGTCGAGGTCGTAGGTACAAGGTGAGCGACAACTTAACAAATCGCCAAGCGAACACCCGAAATCGAAAATCGAACATCCAAAATCCCAAATCGAAATCGCCCGTCGAACATCAATAATCGAAAATCGACGAACGGGAGCGGAGCGGCTGTGTATATTGCGCCCGACCGTATCTGCCACCGTTCACACGCCCGATTCCATGAAACGCCTGCTGCTGCTCACCTGCTTCCTGCTCGGCCTGTGCCTCAGCTCTTGCCAGTGCTCCGACAAGCCGCCCATCGGTCCCATCGAAGATGACGATGCTGCCGTGTCGGTGATCCGATAGCACCGGCCTGGCCGAACTTGTGAAATGCTTCTGCCGGAGGATCCCCGGCGTCACGGTGGCATACATATTTCACACATAATGCCACCTTCCGACCTCCCTTTCCGATGTACATCCCGGACGACAAGCTCGAAGAAGTCCGCGCCGCGTCGGACATCGTGGACGTGGTGAGCGACTACGTCAAGCTGAAGAAGCGGGGCTCCAACTACTTCGGGCTGTGTCCTTTCCACAACGAGAAGACGCCCTCGTTCAGCGTCAACCCGAGCATGGGCATCTTCAAGTGCTTCGGGTGCCACGAGGGGGGCGACGTGTTCTCGTTCATCAGCAAGATCGAGAACATCGGCTTTACCGAGACGGTGCGCCTGCTGGCTGAGCGCGCCGGCATTCCCCTTCCCGTCGACGAGGCCCAGCGCGAGCAGAGCAGTGAGGTGGAGTCGATCTACCACGCCCTGCGCTTCGCTGCCCGCTTCTTCTACAAGCAACTCACCCAGACGGACGCCGGGCAGCCCGCGCTGGAGTATCTGAAGGGACGCGGGTTCACCGCGACGACGATCAAGCGCTTCGGCCTCGGCTACGCGCCCGACCGCTGGGACGCCCTGCTGAACGCGGCGGAGGAGGAGCACGTCACGCCGGAGACGCTGGAGAAGGCCGGCCTCGTGCTGCCGCGTAAGAACAGCGACGGCTACTACGACCGCTTCCGGGGTCGCGTCATCTTTCCCATCTTCTCGCACGTGGGCAAGGTGCTGGGCTTCGGCGGGCGCATCCTCAGCGGCGACAGCGACCAGCCCAAGTACATCAACTCGCCGGAGACGAAGGTCTATTCCAAGAGCCGCGTGCTCTACGGGCTCTACCAGGGCAAGCAGGCCATCCGCCAGGCCGAGGAGGTGCTGCTGGTGGAGGGCTACACCGACGTCATCGCGCTGCATCAGGCGGGGGTGGAGAACGTGGTGGCCTCCAGCGGCACGGCGCTCACCGAGAAGCAGATCAAGGTGCTGAACCGCTACGCCAAACGCATCCTGCTGCTCTACGACGCGGACAATGCGGGCATGACGGCGGCGGTGCGCGGCATCGATCTGGTGCTGGCCCACGGCCTCGCGCCCTACGCCGTCAGCTTGCCCGCGGGGGAGGACCCGGACTCGTACGTGCAGACGCACGGCGGCGAGGCATTCGAAGCGATGCTGGACGAGGAGCGGCAGGACTTCGTCACGTTCCTGCACGCGCAGGCCGAGCGGCAGGGTCTGCTCGACACGCCCGAAGACAGCTCCGAGGCGCAGCGGTCGGTCCTCGAAACGATAGCATCGATCCCGGAGGAGCGCGCGCTCGACCGCGACGCGTACCTCCGCCATGCCAGCGAGGTGTTCGGCGTCTACGAGAGCGATCTGCGGCGCGAGTTCGAGCAGATCGTCCGCCAGCAGCAACAGAAGAACCGGGCGCGGCGGCGTCGCTCCCAGGCGCAGCAGGCCGCGTCGGCCTCGTCTGGAGACCCTCGCCCCGCCTCGGCCCGCTCGGGCCCATCGCAGGAGGCCGACGCTGCGCCTGCCGACCAGGACCCCGAACCGGTGGAGCCGCTGCCGGAGGAGAAGATGCTGCTCCGGCTGATGCTGGAGCACGGCACGCGCCTGGTGGAGGCCGTGCTGGGTCACATGGCGCTGGACGAATTTACCGAGGGCCCGTCGCGCCGCATCGTGGAGCACCTGATCGAGATGTACCAGGAGGACGCCGTCGACAAGCAGCCGTTTCTGGACGGCACGCTCGGCTCCGAGATCCAGCGGCTCGCGACGGAGGTGATGGTGGACCGGTACGCGCCGTCGGAGAACTGGTCGTCCCGCCAGAACATCACGGTGCCGCGCATGAACGACGATCCGTACGAGGCTGCCGCCAGCGCGATGACGCTCCTCAAGCTGGACCGCGTCAACGAGGCCATCGAGCGGCAGCGCGAGCGCCTCTACCAGGCCACCCGCCACGACGACAGCGACCTGACGGAGCTCCAGACGGAGATGATGGAACTGCATGAACTGCGCAAACACATCGAGCAGCGCGCCTTTCTGACCTGGGACGTCGCCTGATGCTGATTTTCGATTGCGGATTTTCGAATTACGATTGAGGGTGTTCGCCCCTCACCCCTCGTCCATTGCCCCTAACAACCCGCAACCCGAAACTCGTAACACCGATGGTCCTTCTCGTCATGGGCGTCTCCGGCAGTGGCAAGACGACGGTCGGGCGACTCCTGGCTGACCGTCTCGGCGCGACGTTCATCGAGGGCGATGCCTACCATCCCGCCGCCAATGTCGCCAAGATGGAGCGGGGGGAGCCGCTCACCGACGCAGACCGCCGCCCGTGGCTGGAGGCGTTGCGGGCGGTCATCGAGGAGTTGCTGGAGCGGGACGCGACCGGCGTCGTGGCCTGCTCGGCCCTGAAGGCGGGCTACCGGGAACGGCTGCACGTCGATCATCCCCGGGTGCGGCTCGTGTACCTGGAGGGCGACGCGGCGACGATCCGGGCGCGGATGGAGGCCCGGGCCGACCATTTCATGCCGCCGGACTTGCTCCGGAGCCAGTTCGAGGCGCTGGAGCCGCCCACCGACGCTGACGTCACCGTGACCATCGATCAGACGCCCGGCGAGATCGTGCAGGCCATCTGCGACGGATTGAACCTCAATTCTGGCGCTTGAACAGATCACGCTGGGCGAGCGACATACAGGCCGCGATCCGTCAGGCCGTCGTCGTGGTGTGTCACGGCGAAGCCGGCGTCCTCGAAACACGTCGTCATCTCCTCGACGGTGAAGAGCCCGAGTTCGTGGCGTTCCGTGAAGCGCTGGATGCCATCGGGTCGGCCCAGCAGGAACTCGAAATGAAGGATCGACCGCTGCCCGTCTTGCTCCGAGTGAGACATGCGGCAGAGCGTCCAGTCATCCGTCTCCACCGTCTTGCAATAGATCGACCCGGGCGTCCAGACGTCCGGTGTGAACCACGGTTCGACGATCACGAGGCCGTTTGGCCGGAGGTGGTGACGAAAGTTGCACAGCGTGCGCCGCACGTTCTCCAGCGTCCGGACGTAGCCGATGGCGCTGAAAAGACACAGCACGACGTCGTATTGCCGCCCGAGGTCGAAGTTCACCA
>JAAAOL010000188.1 GCA_009908885.1 Bacteroidota bacterium
AGAGGGGCGTCCAGGACTCGATCAGCCGCTACTACCACACCGGCATGGGCGACGTGTTCGTGGGCACGCTCTGCGCCATCGCCGTCTTTCTGCTGTCCTACAAGGGCTATGACGCCCGGGACGACCGCGCCGGAGACGTCGCCTGCCTCTGCGCCGTCGGCACCGCGCTCTTCCCGACGACGCCTCTCGGGGAGGTCACGCAGGCTCAGACGATCGTCGGCGGCTTCCACTTCGCCTTCGCCGCGCTCTTCTTTCTCACGCTGGCCTACTTCTCGCTGGTCCTCTTCACGAAGACGGACCCGACGCGCGTCCCGACGCCCCGCAAGCTCCAGCGCAACCGCGTCTACCGGGTCTGCGGCGGGCTCATCCTGCTGGCGCTGGTCCTGATCGCCCTGTACAAGAACGTGCCCGGCGCGGAGCGGGCGCTCGGCGGGCTGCAGCCGGTGTTCTGGCTGGAGGCCGTCGCCGTCGTGGCCTTCGGGCTGTCCTGGTTGACGAAGGGCGAGGCGATCCTCGAAGACAAAGTGCCGTCGTCCTGACGGTGCCTTCCGCGGTCCGTATTTTCATTCCCCCCTACTCACCCCGCCGCTCTCCCATGCTCCTCGCCCGCTGCTGCTCCGCCCTTCCGCTGTTGCTCGCCCTGTTCGTGGCGGCCTGCTTCCAGACCCAGGAAGCGCCCGAGGCGGAGGAGTCGGCGTCGACCGAGGAGCGGTCTGCCACGGCGGAGGTGACCTACCGCGCCGCCGCGCCCGAGGTGGCCGAGCGCAACCTGCTGCGCGTCGCGCTCACGCCGGACTGCCGCGTCCGCGTCGAGGGCACGCAGGCGTCGATCGCCGAGGTGCGGACGGCGGTGAAGCAGCACGTGCTGAACGAAGGGTACGATCCGCGCCGTGCCGAGAGCGCCTCGGCGGCCGTCGTGGCCATCGCGCCCGCCCCGTCCGAGGCTGGCTGTGCGCAGGCGCGGTCGGACGCCGTAGGGGAGGTGCAGGCCGCCTATCGCGAAATCTGGGACCAGGAGGTCCGGAAGCGCGGATTCGTGGGGTACGAGGACTACGTCGAGCAGCTGGCCTCCGGTGCGCCGAACGAGGTCCGCCGGGCCATCCCGGATCAGATCTACGTGCTCTCGGCGTCCGCCGACGGAGGCGCGAAGAAGTAGGGGGATCGACCGTCTTTCAGGGAAGGCGCTCCACCTCGCACGTCACCATCACCTATGCCGGACCGCTCAGTGGGGCTATGGGTTCATTTTGGCCAGAATGACTCCGCAGACTACGGCCTGCATCAGTCCGTATGCGAACCACGTAAGGACCATCGACAGCGAGACGGCGATGGCGCTGAAGGTAACCCACATCGACGGCAGGGTGGCGATCAGGCCATACACCAGGCCAAACTTCAGGCCGCGCAATAGCCACGGACCAGACACCTCGGCCTTGAACCGATCCCACAGCCAGGCCAGGGCAAGGCTGAGGACGAACGGGTGGGCGAAGAAAAGGACCGCCCGGTCGCTCCCCGGCCAGAATATCGGGTCGTAGTACTCTTCTACCAGGCCTGGCAGCGTGTAGATGGTGGCATACAGGATGAGGTACCCCAACCCCAACAGCACGAGGCCAGAGACAACCGCCGGAACCAGGATTCGTCGTATCATGATTGTTCGCCGTTATCCTTCGTCGTGCGCTGCGATGCCATCATGGACATTCCGTCTCGCGGGCATTGATGGATAAGCGACCGTACCGCGATCGGTCGAGCGCCGGACCCCTTCGCCGTCTACCTGGACCGTGAGGCCCATCCAGGGGAGGCGTGACAGCTAGAGATGTAAAGGTATCGTACGGGGTCGCTAAATACCACAGTCCCGCTGCCATTCAGGGCGAGAATCAGGATCGGAGGAGGCTCTAGGACAAGATCGCAGCGAGATTTGCCCCCGACCCCGCCTGTTGATTAATTATGGACGCGCTTTTTAGCACCTCGGCGCAGTGGACGAAGCCGGGTACAGGTCAAGATTGACCGGCAACAGGGCGATATAGGCTAGCCGTTCATGCGGAGCCCCGGGCCTTGCGTGATCTGAGGTGGTTCACGTCCTTTCTCATCGTGACCGTGCTGGACTCAGCATCGCCACGGTAAGCGGGACACCCTGTATGTCAGCAATGCACTGAACGACTAAACCCACGCTCCCGCGCAGGAGATCGAGGGTTTGTTGTACCAATGCTGTACCCACGAACAAAAAACCCTGCCCGTCAGACGACGAACAGGGACTCAGTGTGGGTCCTAGTGGATTCGAACCACCGACCTCTACGATGTCAACGTAGCGCTCTAACCAACTGAGCTAAGGACCCGGCGAACAGGGCGACAAATATAGCCCCGCGTGGTTGCGGTTGTCAAGAGGATACGCACGCGCGGAACGGTGCGTTCGCGCTTCATGCAAACTTATCAGGCAGGGGCGTCAGAACCGCACGCGGAGGCGCGCCAGCGGGGCGTGAGCACCGGCGGGGGGCGGAGCCAAGGAGAGCGAGAGGTCCGGCGCGGCCCGGTTGGCGCGGCGGGCGGCCCGCACCGCCGTCAGGCCCGCGATCAGCCGGTTGGCGACGAGCGTGGCGATGAAGAGCGTCCGCCGGTTGCTGAAGGCGTCGGCGTCGTCGCGCAGGGTGCGGTAGCGCAGGAAGTCAGCCTCCGTCTGCCAGGCCCACTGAAAGGCTGGATCGCTCACGTAGCCGATCTGGTCCCAGGCGCGGTCGCGCAGCTTGCTGTCCAGGTAGTCGTCGGACGAGCGATAGCTGGCCAGTTCGAGGAAGAAGCGGCGGTCCTTGCCGTCGATCTGGGCGTCGGCGCGGGTGGCGGCGAGCGTCTCGTAGCTCTCCACCGCCTGGCCGTGCCGCCAGTCGGTCACGAGGACGCCGGTCCAGAAGCCCGCCTCGGCCACGGCGAACGCGGAGGCCGCGCCGTCCCAGTCGCCCTCGTGCACGTAGCGATGTCCCAGGCCGGGCAGCGCCAGGCTGAGGGCAAACGCCTTCAGCGGCGAGCGGCGGTCGGGCGCGTCGGCCTCCTGCGCGGTCGTACGGAGCGGCAGCAGGAGCAGCAGGAGGAGAACGGCGACGAGGGGGCGATGCATCCCAGGCGGAGCGAAGCGGTACACGTAAAGCGCGTTCCTCAAATACGAAGCCCATCGACAAGTTTCCATGCACTTCGCCCTCCACCACGCCCACGCCTGGGACGTCACCCCCAAAGAGGCCGTCGCCCTCCAGCGGGACCTGGCCGACCGCGTCCGGGAGACCCCGCTCGACGGGCCCGTGGAGACCATCGCCGGGATCGACGTGAGCGTCCGGAAAGACGACGCCGGGACGCCCTTCGCCCAGGCCGCCATCGCCGTGCTGCGGCTGGACGACCTGACGCGCATCGACGAAGCCATCCACCGGGACGTGGTCCCGTTTCCGTACGTGCCGGGCCTGCTCAGCTTCCGCGAGGTGCCCGTCATCTTGCCCGCGCTGGAGCAACTCACCGTCCGCCCGGACGTGCTGATGACCGACA
>JAAAOL010000522.1 GCA_009908885.1 Bacteroidota bacterium
GTCAAGGCCCGCCCGCGCTACATCGTGCGCGACGTGTGGGAGGCGGACGAACCCGTCCGGGAGGGCGCTGATCCGTCGCATGCTGCCCCCTCGACCCCGGAGACGGCAGATGCGTAACCTTAGCCTGTTGCTTTGTCTGTGCGCGTTTGCGTGCAGCACGCCCGAGGCGCCGCCGTCCTCCCTCGTACCGTTCGTAGATTCCTCAGGGGCGAAGGAGCGTTGGGGGTACGAGCATCCCGATGGCACCGTCGCCATCCCGCCGCGCTACGCCGTAGCCGAGCCTTTCTCGGCGCAGGGGCTGGCCGCCGTGGCCGACAGCAGCGGCTGGCACTACATCGACACGACCGGCGCGACGGTGATTCGCCCGCTCGTCGTCGACAACGCCCCGGATTCCTTCCGGGACGGGTTGGCTCGGTTCGAGATCGACGGCCAGTTCGGCTTCTTCGATTCGACCGGCACCATCGTGATACCAGCCCGGTATGACTATGTGCGCCCCTTCAGCGACGGACGGGCCGCCTTCTGCGCGGGGTGCGCGCCCCAGAAGGACGGCGAGCACACGACGTACGCCGGCGGACAGTGGGGCTACCTGGACGCGGCGGGGGCGGTGGTCGTCGCTCCGCAGTTCGACGCCGCACAGCCCTACGCCGACGGCACCGCCCGCGTGCGCAGGGACGGCCAGTGGCTGCGCATCGACATGTCGGGCGCCGCGCTGGAGGTGCAGTGACACGGTTCCTTCCTACATCCACCCATCGACCCTCGCCCCTCTCATGATTCCCCCGCTCCGCTGGAACGACGACGCGCGCCGCGTCGAACTCCTGGACCAGACGCGCCTGCCGATGGATGAGGTCTGGGTGGACATCGACACGGTCGAACAGATGGCCGAGGCCATTCGCAGCTTGCGCGTTCGGGGCGCTCCCGCCATCGGCATCGCCGCGGGATACGGCGTCGTGCTGTCGGTGCGGTCCGAGGTAGAGAATCCCCAGGCTGTCGCGCTGGCCGCCTGCGACCGGCTTTCGGCCACCCGTCCGACGGCGGTCAACCTGTTCTACGCCCTCCGCCGGATGCGCAGCGTGGTGGACGAGCACCCGGAGGCAGACCGGGAGGCGTTGTTTCATCTGCTGCTGGAGGAGGCGCAGGCCATCGAACGCGAGGACCGGGCGGCGGGCAAACAGCTGGGCGAGCACGGCCTGACGCTACTCCAGGACGGCATGACGGTGATGACGCACTGCCACGCGGGCGGCGTCGCCACGTCCGGCTACGGGACAGCGCTGGCGCCGCTGGTGCTGGGCACCGAACGCGGGCTGTCGCTCCGCGCCGTCGTCGACGAGACGCGGCCCCTCATGCAGGGCAGCCGGATCACCGCGTGGGAGCTGCAGCGCGCGGGCATCCCGGCCACGCTCATCACCGACTCGATGGCCGGGCACGTGATGCAGCAGGGGCAGGTCGACGCCATCATCGTTGGTGCCGACCGCATCGCGGCCAACGGCGACGTGGCCAACAAGATCGGCACCTACGCGCTGGCCGTCCTGGCCGGGGCGCACCAGATCCCGTTCTACGTCGCCGCTCCGCTCTCCACGGTCGACTTCGAGACGCTGCGGGGCGAGGACATCGAGATCGAAGAGCGCGACGCCGAGGAGGTCCGCCACGGATTCGGACGGCAGACCGCTCCGGACGACGTGGCCATCTACAACCCGGCCTTCGACGTGACGCCCGCCCGCTTCATCACGGCCATCATCACTGAGCGGGGCATCGTCAAGCCGCCCTTCGGTCCCGCGCTGCGCACGCTGGCCGACGAGCGCACAACATCTGCCCCGGATGCGGCGTTGTGATACGCGCATGCGCTTCGTATGCTGTTTGCACTGACTCGGATGCCCGCGTCCCACGCCATGCCCAAAAACGATATCATCGGCCTCGGCACCAGCATCGGCCTGCACGTCCTGCTGCTGATCCTGTTCGGATTCCTCAGCATGGGCTCGATGGAGCCCGAGCCCATCGGCTACATCGAAGTCGAGTTCGGCCCGCTGGCCGAGGGGCGGTCGGTGCAGCAGTCCGAGGTCGACGAGCCGGAAGCGCCCGAGGAGCCGGTGGAGCCGGAGCCCGAGCAGCAAGAGCCTGAGGCGGCGCCGCCCGAAGAGGCCAAGCCGGTCGAGTTGCCGGATCAGCCGGAGGAGATCGTGGACGAGGAGCAGGTGGAGACGCCGGAGTCGGAGACCATCTCGCCCACGGAGCAGAGCGAGCCGACCGAGGTGCAGGACCCCGAGCCCCAGCCGGAGCCGAGCCCTCAGCCGCTGGGCGGGGGCGCAGAGGACGGGGCCGACGAGGGCGAGACGGAGGGTGACGCCGGGCCGGGCCAACAGGAAGAGCGGACGGCCCCTTTTCAGATCGAGGGGCTGAATCGAACGCCCACCAGCGATCCGCTGCCGACCTACAACGGACAGAACGAGACGCTCGTCAAGATGCGCATCACCGTCAACCCGCGCGGCGAGATCGTCGCCGTCTTTCCCGTCATCAAGGGCAGCGCCGCGTTCGAGACCGCCGTGCGCGACATCCTGCGCAACCGCTGGCGGTTCAATGCGCTGCCCTCGAATGCCCCCCAGGAAAATCAAACGGGGCTCATTACCTTTCGCTATATTCCCGAGTAGCTGCTCCTCGCCCGGACGCGTCCCGCCATGCCTTCTCTGGCCTCGCCCGACACGCTGTCGATCCTGCATCCTACGGACTTCTCGGAGGCCAGCCACGACGCCTTCGCGCACGCCCTGGCCGTCGCCCTGCGCACGGAAGGGCAGCTAACCATCGTGCATGTAGGCAGTGAGCACAGCGATGACATCGACTGGACCCGCTTTCCCCGGGTGCGGCGGACGCTGCACGCGTGGGGCCTGCTGGACGAGGACAGCCGCCGCTCCGACGTCTTCAACGAACTGCGCACGCGGGTGAAGAAGCTGGCCCTGCGCGGGCACGATGCCACCGAGGCCCTGGTGCAGCACCTGGACCACCATCCGTCCGACCTGCTCGTCCTGGCGACGGAAGGCCGCTCCGGCCTGCCGCGCTGGGTCAAGCAGTCCGTGGCCGAGGCGCTGGCCCGCAAGACCACCACGACGACACTGTTCATTCCCCAGGGCGCGACGGGCTTCGTGACGTCCGACAGTGGCACGAGCACGCTGGAGCGCATCCTGCTGCCCGTCGATCACGAGCCCGACCCGATGGCCGCGGTGCGCCTGGCCGAGTGGACCGTCCGCGCGATGGGCACCGGCGATGGGCGCATCCTGCTGCTGCACGTGGCGGACGACTGGGACCTGCCGACGCTCATCCCGCAGAACGGCACCGTGCAGTCGTGGGAGCAACTGCTACGGCGCGGCAATCCGGTGGAGCAGATCGTCGGCGCCGCGCACGAACTGGAGGCCGACATCATCCTCATGGCCACCGCCGGGCATCACGGCGCGCTCGACGCCCTGCGAGGCAGCACCACCGAACGCGTGCTGCGGGAAGCGCCGTGCCCCGTGCTGGCAGTCCCGGCC
>JAAAOL010000032.1 GCA_009908885.1 Bacteroidota bacterium
CCACTTCCTGCACACGCCGGGCTACGTCTACGCCTACGCCTTCGGCGAGCTGCTCGTCCTGGCGCTCTACGCCAAATACCAGGAGGAAGGCGACGGCTTCGCCGACCGTTATATCGACCTGCTGACGGCGGGGGGCTCCGACTGGCCGCACACCCTCGTCGGCAACCTGGGCATCGACCTGACGGACCTGGACTTCTGGCATACGGGCCTCGGCGCCATCGAGGATCTCATCGTGGAGGCCGAACAGCTCGCCGCCGAGATCGGGCGTGCGAACGGACACGCGGGATGATGCGATTGTCGATTTTCGATTTTGGATTTTCGAGTGAGGGGTGCAGTTGATGGGGGACCGACCGATGGGAGCGCGGCGGCAGGCTGACGAGGCGAGCGAGCGGGCGACGTTCTGGGATGAGAAATTTGGCCGGAATCCGGAACTGTTCGGCACCGCGCCGAACGCGTTCGTCGCCGCGCAGGCGCACCGGCTCGCGCCGGAATCGCGCGTGCTGGAGCTGGGAGCGGGGGAGGGGCGCAACGCCGTCTTTCTGGCGCTCCTGGGGCACGACGTCACGGTGGTGGACGTGTCGCCAGTGGCGCTGGACGGCGCCCGCCGCCTGGCCGACGAGAAGAACGCGGACCTCACCCTCGTCCGCGCCGACGCCTCGCGCTGGCATCCGGGCGCGCACTGGGACGCCGTCGTGACCACCTTCCTCCACCTCCTGCCGGAGGACCGCCCCCGCCTGTGGCAGCGCATCGACGACCTGCTGGTGCCGGGCGGCCTGCTCATTGGCCTCTTCTTCCGGCCCGAGCAGCGCACCGAGGGCTACACCAGCGGCGGCCCGCCCACGCCGGATCGCCTCGTCACGCTGGATGAGCTCCATGCGCACTACGCGGACTGGACGTTCCACGTAGCCGAAGCGCCGGAAACCCACCTCAGCGACGGCATGATGGAAGGCCCGGCCGCCGTCGTGCAGGTCGTGGCACAGAAGCCCGGGTGAGGCAGGGCGGAACCGCCCTGCGGGAGGGCACTACGCCAGAAAATGCCTCCCGTTCTGGCATCCTTTTCCCATTTTTGGTATCGTATGGCACCGTTCTGGCGCCCTCCGTCCCTGGCGACTTCTTGGAAGGCATCCGGGCGGTATCCGTCCCGGCTGACGACAGACGAGCGTGCTGCTGCATGCCTCGTGCGGTTTGTGCAGCAGCCGACTCCTCTGCACCCCTCATCAAGCCATCCCGGGTCGATGAAATACGGCATCTATGTCGCGCTACTGATTCTTTTCGCACTCCCAGCTGCTGCCCAAGACGACGCCGATGCCGTCTGGGCGAACTACGACTTCGTGCCGGGCGATACCATCCTGTTCTACCATGACTTCGAAGGGACCCGCACGGGCAATTTCCCCTCGCGCATCGATTACATTGCAGGCACCCTGGACGTAGTCGAACTGGGCGACAACAAGGTGCTCCGTGTGGGCGAGGGTACGAGTGAGAGCGAGCCGGGCGGCAAGGGCTGCTTTACGATTCCCCTTCCAGACACTCTTCCAGAACGCTACACGATCGAGTTTCGGGTCCGCACGAGCGATCCGCTCGTGCGTGCTGAGTACACCCTCTTCTCCGATGGCAGCGATGACACGCCCGACACTCGCTGTAACTATCCACCCAACCCCCACGTCTTCGTCGGTCGGCATGAACAGGGGCTGCAGCTTCCCGGTGGATACGGAGCCTCGAAAGCAGCAGCAAATGCCGGCTTTGAGCAAAACGAGTGGATGCACATCGCGATAGCCGTAGACGGGCCCTACTGGAAGATGTACGTCGATGGTGAGCGCGTGTCCAATGTGCCGAAGTACGATTTTCCACGCGCCGATAAGCTCCATTTCTTCATGACGGTGTACCGCTACTCGGCCTTTCTGGATGATCTTCGCATCGCCCAGGGCGGTCCGCGCTCCCTCTACGACGACCTGATGGCGGACGGCTTCGTCATCACCCAGGGCATCTACTTCGACACGGGAAAAGCGACCCTCAAGCCGCATTCCACGCCCACGCTGCTCGAATTGGTGGCGACGATGGAGGAGCACCCGGACCTCCACCTTCGCATCGAAGGACATACGGACAACACAGGCTCCGACGCGATCAATGAGCCGTTGTCGCAGGACCGGGCGGAGGCCGTGGTGGCCTACCTCACCGGCCGAGGCATCGCTGCTGACCGGCTGGAGGCCGTAGGATATGGCGCAGAGCGGCCCGTGGCCAGCAACGATAGCAGTGAGGGCCGAGCCCAGAACCGCCGCGTCGAGGTGCATGTGATGGAGCAGGAAGGCGGTTGAGGCGCCGAGATCACGATGACGACTGTGAAGAAGCCGGGTGCGCTCGTCCTGCTCGTACTGACGGTGTCGCTCGCTGGTGCGGTAGATCGGTCGACGCCGACAGAGTCGCTCGGCGTGGGCATCGTGATGCCGTCCCTCGATCCGGCGCAGCCGCTCTATGTTTACGGCGTATCCGATCTGGACACGTTGCCCGAGGCCCTGAGTCCGCAGGACAGCGTCGTCTTCCGCGCAGGGCCGCACTACGTCGACATCGCCACCGCGCCGCCGTGGTTCGTGCCGAGGACGATGAAGCTGGATTACGGCCTGCTGCATCTGCGGGCGAAGACGCTCGCCCGCCACTGGATCGAGGTCGTCGTGAACGAGCGGACGGGCGCGACGCGCTGGGTGGACCGGAGCGCCGTCCGCTTCGAACCGTGGCCGGTGTTCTTGCTGGGCGTCGTCACCGTAGAAGTCGACGACCCGACGGCCAATCCCATCCGCTCCGGGCCGGACGCAACGGCGCCGGTTCGGGCCCGTTCGGCTGCGTTCCTGCGCCCCCTCGCCGTGCAGGGCGACTGGCTGCGGGTCGGCCCGTCCCCGCTGGCCGATGAGCAAGTACCGACGGGCTGGATCCGCTGGCGCGAAGGCGGACGGCTGCTCATCACCTACTCCCTGTTGAGTTAGGCAGCTGGCTAATACTGATGCAGAGTGTTGATGTCCGGATCCTGATGTCGCCTGTCGTGGTGCGTGATAGGCACGGGCCATCGCCCCAGCAGCGCTTTTTCACGCATCACGCATCACGCATCACGCAACACGAAGCTATACGGACATCGCCAAACGAAAACGGTATAGGAGGCCGCGCGCTCATTCTCCGGCAGCCCAGATGAATGCTTCCTGGAAGAAGAGCAGGTGATACGGCAGCGCGCGGGTCCAGTAGGCCCAGTTGTGCCCGCCGGGCCGCTCCACGTAGTCGTGCGCGATGCTGCGCCGCAGCAGGATGGTGTGGAGGCGGCGGTTGTCGGCGAGGAAGAGGTCGTCCACGCCGCAGTCGAGGAGCAGCGCCAGGTCGTCCGGCGGCGCGACGTGCTCGGCAATAGACACCAGCGAGTGCGCGTGCCATCGTCCCGGGTGATCCGAATAGGCTCCCAGCATGCCAGCGATGCCCCAGCGGTCTGGAAAGCGCGGCAGGTTCATGACGCCGCTCATACTGCTGGCGG
>JAAAOL010000552.1 GCA_009908885.1 Bacteroidota bacterium
ATACCGGCGCGACGGCGTTCTGGTGCGCGTCCACGCCCCTGTCTCCGGGGTAGCGTGCGATCAGGGCGAAGTGCACCATCTCTGAGGCGTTCTTCAGCCGGAAGGTCGTCCACCCGGACGGAATCGTATCAGGCGCCTCGAAGTCGAGCCCGATGGCAGTAATCTCTACCACGTTCGGGGTCGTGTCGGGGGGCGTCGTAGCCGCGTCGGCATCCGCTGCCTCGGCGCGGTCGCCCGGGTCACAGGCGGCGAGGGTCACGGCGGCGAGGGCAATTATGAGACAACGGGTAAGCATGGGGCGATGGATATGCATGGGATGGCGCAGAAGAGATGAAGCAGTCAGAGCGTACCAGCGGAAGCGATCAGTGAGGGTCGTGAGCGCCATGAGCGATGAGCGGCTCGGCCCCATGCGCCGGGTCGCAATCCAGTCGGCTGGTGGAGGGGCAGTAGGAGGACGCCTTGCCGGACTGCGATTGCTCGTCCTGGAGCAGTCTGTGCTCGTCGATAGGAAGGCGGAGGTCGGGCCGGATGGCGACGAACCAGGCGTATCCGTTTCCCACGTTGGAGGTCTCGAAGGAGGCAGGGGCTTCCTCACTCACGGCCGTCGAGGTGACGGGCTGCGTGAAGAGGACCTGGCCGCCCCGGAGGAGGGCGAAGTCTACCGCGAGGGCGCCGTCCTCGCTGCTGAAGCGGTGGCGGAAGGTGTACCAGCCCGCCTCGGTCACTGCGCGGCCGGCCACGAGCAGGCGGCCACCGTCTTTCGTGACGGGGACATAGAAGTACCTGAAGTTCTCGGGGTACTCTCGGTCCAGCAGGCGGATGCTCGCGGCGTAGGTGAAGAGCGCGCCGTCGGAGCTGGCGGACCAATCGGGGTCCAGGTAGACGTCAAGGTCCCCTGCAAAGCCGCCCGTCGGCCACGCGTCGAAGTACGCGCCGAACGGGCCGTACGGCGCGCTCGAAGCAAAGCCTTGCTCCTGCCAGTATGCATTGCACGCACCCTGCTCTACGACCGCGTAGCCCGAGCCGTCGGACGGTGCGACCGGGCCTCCCTCGACGTCGATGTGCCCGATCTCTCCACACCAGCCGCTAGCCCCGGTCGTCTCGGCCCCGAGCCATCCCTCGGTGCTGGCGTCAAAGTCTTGCTCCCACGCCGTGCGGAGTGCGGGGTCGTCGGAATGGGTACCGGCGCTGTCACAGCCGGCGCTGGCGAATGCGAGGAGGATGATGAGCGTGAGTACAGTCGGTCGTTTCATGGTCGTGCCTCCAGATGTGACGTAGGTGGACAAGGCGATGAGGTGGATCGGAGGGGGCGTCCTCCCGTCCGCTAACCATCGTACGGAGGCGATCTTTGCGCTCGGTGCCTCCAGGTCTTAGATTGATCTTAGATCCACATCTTGGCGGAGGTACCATGGTCGAATTGCGCATACTGGGCGCTACGGAGCTTCGCCGGGACGACCGCGACGTGGACTCGTTTCTGACCGGACCCAAGCGGCTCGGGCTGCTCGTGTATCTCGTGCTGGCGCGCCCACGCGGCTTCCAGCGCCGGGACGCGATCCTGCCGCTCTTCTGGCCGCAGCGGGGACAGAAGGCCGCCCGGAATGCGCTCAGCAACATGCTCTACCACATCCGGCGGGAGCTGGGCGCCGATGTGATCACGAACCGGGGCGCGGAGGAGGTCGGCGTGCAGATGGACGGCTTCTGGTGTGATGCCGTCGCGTTCGAAGAGGCGCTGGATCAGGGAGATGCGCAGCAGGCGCTCACCCTCTACCGCGGTGATCTGCTCAAAGGGTTTTACGTCCCGGATGCGGCTCCCGCCTTCCACGACTGGCTGGATCGAGAGCGCGAACGGCTCCGGCTCCAGGCTGCCGAGGGGGCGTGGAGGCTCGCAGAGGAGGCGGAGCAGACGGGTCGTCGCGCAGCGGCGCGAGAGCGGGCCAGACAGGCTGCCGGGTTTACCCCCTTCTCCGATGAGGCCCAACAGCGGCTGATTATGCTCCTCGATCGGCTGGGGAGCCGGGCGAGCGCCTTGAGCGCCTACGAGGCATTTGCCGCCCGTCTTCGGCGAGAGTGGGAGATGGAGCCCACCGATGAGGTGAAGGCGCTCGTGGAGGGCCTGCATGCGCCCAGCCGCGAAGGCACCGCTTCTTCCTCCCGCGTAATAGAGGCCGGGCGCGCGTCCAGCCGGTCCATTGCCGTGCTGCCGTTCGAGACGCTGGGAGCCGCGCAGGCCTCCGCGTTCGCCGACGGAATCCATGGCGACCTCGTGACCCGGCTCTCCAATGTGGCCGACCTCCAGGTCATCTCCCGCACCTCGGTCCGTCGGTACCGGAATACGGACAAGCCGATCTCGACGATCGGAGCGGAACTGAATACCCCCTGGGTGCTGGAGGGGGAGGTGCAGGAGGTCGCAGAGCAGGTCCAGGTGAACGTCCGCCTGGTGCATGCGCAGGCGGACCAGCAGGTCTGGGCCAGGGACTACCGGCGGGCGCTCACCGCCGAAAATCTCTTTCACATCCAGGGAGAGATCACGAAAGAGATCGTGCGCTCCTTAGAGGCCACCCTCACGCCGGAGGAAGAGGAGCAGGTCGAGCGGAGCCCAACGGGAAACCTGGACGCGTACCGCCTCTATGTGCTGGGGCGGAAGCATCTGGACGAGCGCACCGAAGAGGACATCTACCAGGCGGTGGACTATTTCCAGCGCGCCACCGAGCAGGATGCGGAGTACGCACTGGCCTGGGCGGGCCTGGGCGACGGACTCTCGCTGCTCGAGTTCTACGGCTTCAGGCCGCCCGATGCTGCGCCCGAACCGATGGAGGCAGCCCATCGGGCGGTAGCGCTTGCCCCGAACCTGGGGGAGGCCCGCGCGGCGCTCGGCATCCGGCATGCGCTCCGGCACGAGGGCCCGGAGGCCCTGTGCGAACTCGGGCAGGCCATAGAACTGGCCCCGAGCCACGCTGAGGCCTGGATCTGGCTGGGCTGGGTGCAACTGTGCCTCGGTCGCCCGGCGCAGGCGCCCGAACCGGCCGAGCGAGCCGTTGCGCTCGATCCGTTGGCACCGGCCTTCCGCGTCTACCTTGCCGAGATCTATCTGGCAAACGGCACGCCTCAGCATGCGCTCCGCGAAGCGCGGCGCGCCCGAGAGCTTCAGCCGAAGTACGGCCTCGCGCACTTCATGGAGGGGCTCGTCCTGTATCACCAGGGTCGGCTCGTGGCGGCAGCGTCCAGTCTGCGGCAAGCCCTGTCCCTGATTCCCCCGCAGGGAACGCCGACGCATGCCGAGGTCCGGGCCGCCCTTGCCCTGGCGCACGTGGTCTCTGGCGACGATCTCCGAGCCCGCGAGCTGCTGGACCAGATCGATGGGACGGACCACCCGTTTTCCGCGGGCCTGGTGCGTGCGGCGCTCGGCGAGACGGACGCCGCCTTCGACGCGTTCGAGCAGATCCACGACTGGGGCTCGTTTGAGACGGAGCACGTCCGGTATTTCTTCCCCCGGGCGCTCGGGCCGCTCCGGGACGACGCGCGGTACGAAAGCCTGATCCAGCGGGTCAACCAGGCGTGGGGCCTGCACGCCGACGGGAGCCTGCCGGAAAACGCCTGTCGTTGATCATCACCGATAGAGCAGAGGACACCCATGCCGATCGCTAACCCGTTCGACGACGCGATGCTGCACCACCTGCGCGACCGCCTGCGCGGAGCTGTGCTGGCGCCCGGCGACGACGGCTACGACGCCGCCCGCACGGTCTGGAACGACCGCCTCGCCAGCCGACCGGCTGTGGTGGCCCGGTGCACGGGCGCCGCCGACGTGATGGCCGCCGTGGACCTCGCCCGGGCGAATGATCTCCGGCTCTCCGTCAAGGGCGGCGGCCACGACTACGCCGGCCAATCCGCCGGGGAGGGCGGGCTCATGATCGACCTCTCGCCGATGGACGGGGTCCGTATCGATCCCAGATCGAAGACGGCACAGGTTCAGGCAGGAGCGACCTGGGGCGCCTTCGACCACGAAGCCCAGGCGTTCGGCCTCGCCGCGCCGGGACCCACCGTCTCGACCGTGGGCGTGGCTGGCTCTACGCTGGGCGGGGGCACCGGCTATCTTGCGCGCAAGCACGGTCTGGCGCTCGACCATTTGATCGGGGCCGACGTCGTCACTGCTGAAGGCGATCTCGTCCATGCGAGTGAGGACGACCACCCCGAACTCTTCTGGGGCCTTCGAGGCGGGAGCGGCAATTTCGGCGTCGTCACCGCGTTCGAGTTTCGCCTCCACGAGGTCGGCCCCGAGGTGCTGGCCGGCCAGATCGTCCACCCGCTGGAAGCAGCGCGCGAGGGACTCCAGTTCTACCGCGCGTTTATGGCCGACGCGCCGGACGATCTTCAGGTGTATGCCTTCTTCGTGCGCGTGCCGCCGATCCCGGCCTTCCCCGAAGAATACCACGGAAAGACGGCCCTCGACTTCGTGGTCGCTTATGCAGGGGATCTCGCTGAGGGCGAAGAGATCCTCCATCCGATTCGGGAGTTCGGCGATCCGATGCTCGATGGGGTGCGGCCGCAGTCGTATATAGCGCTCCAGCAGACGTTCGACGAGGGCGTTCCCAAAGGGCACCGATGGTATTCGAGGGCGCACTTTTTCGATCGCCTGTCCGATGGCACCATCGACACCGTCATCGA
Source organism: Bacteroidota bacterium (assembly GCA_009908885.1). GTDB lineage: Bacteria > Bacteroidota > Rhodothermia > Rhodothermales > JAAAOL01 > JAAAOL01. Next base: position 4,663 of record JAAAOL010000552.1, read on the forward strand.
CCATGTCGATCCGCTTCCGGGGGGCTTCACCATGGTCTACTTCGAGCCCATGGGCGGAGCGATCCGCCGCGTCGATCCGACGGCGACGGCGTTTCCGCACCGGGAAGCTTCCTACGGGTTCCAGGTGCTCTCGGGCTGGACGGACTCTGGCGAGGACGACGAGATCATGGAATGGACCCGCGCCTTTCACGAGGCCATGACACCCGATGCGAGCGGTGGCGTCTACGTCAATCTTCTCAGTGCGGACGAAGAGGACCGGATTCGATCCGCCTACGGCGCCAACTATGATCGGCTCGCAGCGCTGAAAAACCGGTGGGACCCAGAGAACCTCTTTCAGATGAATCACAACGTCCCGCCCGCAGCCTGAGCCATGCGAGGAGTGTACGAAGGTGCGTATCCGTAGGTCGCGAAGGGCTACGCTGCATATTTCGGCGAACTACCTGGGCAGGCCGGGGCATGAGCCATAGTGCCCACCACCTCCGACGGGCTCGTCAGTCATCTACCCAGAAAGCGCCGCAGCACCTGAAGACCTGGTGGCGTAAGGTGGACGACATGGCAGACCTTTCACGAGGGTCCGGATGGGAAACGTGCCCTGGTCTCTGGCGTTTGCCTGTTCAGAAGTAGGGATCAATCATGCGAAAAATATGGAAACGCCGCTGATTCAGAGTGATCCGAAGGTCATGATGGGTAAGCCCGTCGTGGCGGGCACGCGCATCACCGTCGAACTGATCCTCGAAAAGCTGGCCGCCGGGGAGTCCGTGGAGCAGCTCGTCGAGGCCCATCCCCGGCTTACGCGGGAGGCGGTGTTGGCGGCACTGGACTGCGCGGCACGGATGCGAACACGTTACTGATTCAGGACGTACCTGATAGCCCAATCATCTGCTTGCGGAGGCTCCATGGATTGCGTGATTCCTGAAGAGGTATTACAGGCAGCTCATCTCACACCTGAGGAATTGAAACGGGAGCTGGCGGTATTGCTCTTCGCGCAGCGTCGGCTCACCCTCGGACAAGCGTGTCGGCTGGCAGATATGCCCCGTTTGCCCTTTCAGCATTTGCTGGCGAGTCGAGGGATCGGGCCGCAGTACGATGTCGAAGATCTGGAGGAAGACGTCGAAACGCTTCGTAAGCTGGGTCGGCTTTGATCGTTGTCAGTGACACCTCACCGATCATCAATCTGGCGGCCATCGGGCATCTGGAGGTATTGCGGGATCTCTACGGCCAGGTGCATATTCCCGATGCGGTCTACGAAGAGTTGACGGTCGATGAGCAGCAACCTGGGGCTGCAGAAGCCTCGATTGCAGACTGGATCGTCCAGCGGGCAACGGGCCAGAACGACCTAACAGCCGCACTGCTGGGTGAAATGGATCGAGGTGAAGCAGCGGCCATTGCGCTGGCCGTGGAAATGCACGCTGACCTGTTGCTCATCGATGAGCGTATCGGCCGAGCGGCCGCAACCCGTCTCGGCATACATCGCATCGGAGTCTTGGGCGTGCTTCTTGAAGCGAAGGGTCAGAGCATTGTCCCGTCGATACGGCCTTTGCTCGATGCATTGCGGGCCGAAGCTGGATTCTGGGTCAGTGACGCCCTCTACGCTCGGGTGCTCGACGTAGCAGGAGAGACGTAAGGACACCTGTTGAGCATTGAAAACGCCGCCGCACCCGATGACAGGCACGGCGGCGTAGGAGCTGTCAGGAACGTGCCGGGCGCGTTGCAGGGCGCCCGCACGGGTGGATGTCAGGCTTCGACCATCTCGGCCTCGGGCACGTGCTCGAAGGTGAGGCCGTCGTCGTCGCAGCAGTCGATGCGGATCGTCTCGCCGTCCTCGATCCAGCCGCTGAGCACTTCCTCGGCCAGCTTGTTGGTGATCTCGCGCTGCATCACGCGCTTCAGCGGGCGAGCGCCGAAGGCCGGGTCGAAGCCGCGCTCGGCCAGCCAGTCCTTGGCGGCGTCGGTCAGCGCCAGCGTGAGGTGGTGGCTCTTGCGGGCCAGCGCGCGGACGCGGTCGAACTGGATCTCGACGATCTTCCGGATCTGTTCGCGCCCGAGCGGACGGAACATGACGATCTCATCGATGCGGTTGAGAAACTCGGGCCGCAGGCGGCGCTTGAGCAGGCCCATCAGCTCGTCGTTGAGCTGCTCCTGTTCGACAGGCGTCAGCTCGCCGTCGAGCGCGTCCATCCGCTCCTGGATGACCTCGGAGCCGAGGTTGCTCGTCATGATGATGATCGTGTTGCGGAAGTCCGCCGTCCGGCCCTTGTTGTCCGTCAGGCGACCGTCGTCCAGCACCTGAAGCAGGATGTTGAAGACCTCGGGGTGGGCCTTCTCGATCTCGTCCAGCAGGACGACCGAGTAGGGCTTGCGGCGCACCAGCTCGGTCAGCTGTCCGCCGTCCTCGTGGCCCACGTAGCCCGGAGGCGCGCCGACGAGGCGGCTCACGGTGTGGCGCTCCTGGTACTCGCTCATGTCGATGCGCACCATGGCGTCCTCGTCGTTGAAGAGGAACCAGGCCAGCGTCTTGCCGAGTTCGGTCTTGCCGACGCCGGTGGTGCCCAGGAAGATGAAGCTGCCGATGGGGCGGCCTTCCTCCTGCAGCCCGGCCCGCCCGCGCCGCACGGCGTTGGAGACGGCGGCGATGGCCTCGGGCTGGCCGACCACGCGGGCCGACAGCGCCTCTTCCATGCGCACCAGCTTCTCGCGCTCGCTCTCCAGCATGCGGCTCACGGGAATGCCGGTCCAGCGGCTCACGATCTCGGCGACGTCCTCGCCGTCGATCTCTTCCTTCAGGAGCGCGCCGTTCTCCTGGATGTTGGTCAGCTTCTGCTGGGCCGTCTGGATGGTCTCTTCCAGCTGCGGGATGCGGCCGTAGCGGATCTCGGCCACCTCGCCGTAGGCGCCCTGGCGCTCCAGGTCTTCGGCCTCCACGCGGGCCTGGTCGATGGCCTCCTTGGCCTGCTGCACCTGCTGGATCAGCTCCTTCTCCTGCTGCCAGCGGGCGCGCAGCTCGTCGCGGTCGGCCTCCAGGTTGGCGATCTCCTCGTTCAGCCGCTCCAGCTTGGCCTCGTCCTGCTCGCGCTTGATGGCCTCGCGCTCGATCTCTAGCTGGCGGATGTCGCGCTCCAGCCGGTCCAGGTCCTCCGGCATCGAGTCGATCTCGATGCGCAGGCGGGCGGCGGACTCATCGATCAGGTCGATGGCCTTGTCGGGTAGGAAGCGGTCGGTGATGTAGCGGTGCGAGAGTTCGGCGGCGGAGATGATGGCGCTGTCGGTGATGCGCACGCCGTGGTGCACCTCGTAGCGGTCCTTGATGCCGCGCAGGATGGAGATGGTGTCCTCCACACTCGGCTCCTCGACCAGGATCATCTGGAAGCGCCGCTCCAGCGCCTTGTCCTTTTCGAGGTACTTGCGGTACTCGTCCAGCGTCGTCGCGCCGACGGCCCGCAGTTCGCCGCGCGCGAGGGCCGGCTTCAGGATGTTGGCGGCGTCCATCGCGCCCTCCGCCGCGCCCGCCCCCACGAGCGTGTGGATTTCGTCGATGAACATGAGGATCTGGCCGTCCGACTCCGACACCTCCTTGACGACGGCCTTCAGGCGATCTTCGAACTCGCCCCGGTACTTGGCCCCGGCGATGAGCGCGCCCATGTCGAGCGCGTGGATGCGCTTCTCCTTGAGTCCTTCCGGCACGTCGCCCTGCACGATGCGGATGGCGATGCCCTCGGCGATGGCCGTCTTGCCGACGCCCGGCTCGCCGACGAGCACGGGGTTGTTCTTGGTGCGGCGGCTGAGGATCTGGAGCACGCGGCGGATCTCTTCGTCGCGCCCGATGACGGGGTCGATCTTGCCCTTGCGGGCCAGGGCATTCAGGTTGCGCGTGAAGCGCTCCAGCGCCTGGTAGCGGTCCTCGGCGTGCTGGTCGGTCACCCGCTGGCCACCGCGCACGTCCTGAAGGATGTCGAGCACGGCGTCTTTGGTGACGCCCTGGTCGCGCAGCGCGGTGCCGGTGGCGTCTTTCGCCTCGGCGAGCGCCACGAGCAGGTGCTCGCTGGAGACGTACTCGTCCTTCAGCAGCTCGGCCTCGGCCAGCGCCCGGTCGAACACCTTCTTCAGGTCCGTGCCGATGTACTGCCCCGAGACGCTCGCCCCGGTGACGGTCGGCAGGCTGCCGAGCGCCTCGTCGGCCTTCGTCTGCAGATAGCCGAGGTTGGCGTTCAGCTTCTGCAGGATCGAGACGACGATGCTATCCGAATCGTTCAGGAACGCCGTCAGCAGGTGCGGCGGCTCGATGCCCTGGTGGTTGTGGGACGCCGCCAGCTCCATCGCCTGCTGGACGGCCTCCTGCGCTTTGACGGTAAATTTCTGGAGGTTCATTCGGTATCTATCAGCTATCAGTCGGGATCGCGGAAAAAGTGGCAGATGGTAGTATGGTCGATCTGCACGAGACGGTAGGACGAAAAGCGTACCGTTCTGCCCGGCGGTGACAGGATGGCAGGGATTGCGGAGGCGAAAGTCGGTTGACCGCCTGCGCTACGGTCCGTACCTAGAACTACGCCTGTCCTCGTTCCGCCCCGCCTGACCCGTGAGCGCCATCCTGGCCGTCGTCCATGAACCAGGTCGCCCCGTCGACCGGGCGGTGGTGGCATCGATGCAGCAGCGCCTCGCCCACCACGGCACGGCGGCGACGTGGACGGCTGATTCCGTCGCGCTGAGCCACGTCGACCGGCAGCGAGGAGATCGCACGCCACGAGTACACCTGCGCCCGGAGGCTGGCCTGGCGCTCGTCGCCGACCTGCGCCTCGATAACCGGGACGATCTGCAACGGGCACTGGGATCACATCCTGCGCCCCGGGCCGAGCGGTCCGACGCTGATCTGCTTCTGAGCGCCTACGAGCGGTGGGGTGCGGCGTGCGTGGAGCACCTCATCGGCGCCTTCGCCTTCGTGCTCTGGGATGGTCGACGGCGGCGGCTCGTCGGCGCGCGCGATCCCCTCGGGATGCGGCCGTTCTGTTATGCGCAGGTGGGCTCGACCGTCGCCTGCGCCAGCGAGCCCAAGGCGCTGCTGGCCCTGCCCGGCATCACGACGCGGCTCGACGAAGTGCGGCTGGCGGGCTTTCTGGCGCACTATCACCACGAGGTCGCACGCAGCTTCTTCGCCGACATCGCCCGGCTGCCGCCTGCGCACCTGCTCATCGCCGAGGACGGTCACGTCACCACGCGGCGGTACTGGGACTTCGACTTACGGGCTCGCACCCGACTGCCATCTCCCGAGGCTTACGCCGAGGCGTTGCGCGAACATGTAGCCGAGGCCGTGCGGTGCCGCCTGCCCGACGAGGGCACGACGGGCATCCTGCTGAGCGGCGGGCTCGACTCATCGTCGGTCGCCTGCCTCGCGGTGCCTGCTCTCCAGGAGCGCGGCCAGGATACGCTGCCGGCCTTCGCGTCGGTGCTGCCGGACGACCACGAGGGTCCCGAAGAGGATGAACGGTATTACCTGGATGTGCTCGTCCAGCACCAGCCTGCCATCGACGTGCATCCGGTGTGGGCCGAGGGGCGGACGCCGTTCGACGGGCTGGAGCGGCGCCTCTGGCTGTGCGACGGTCCCTTCCGCGATGCCTTTCACTACATGACCGATGCGCTGTACGAGTCGGCCCGGCAGCATGGCGTTCGCGTGCTCCTCGATGGCTACGGAGGGGACTACGCTGCGTCCTACGTGGGGCGCGGCGCGTGGAGCGACCTGCTGCGGCGCGGACGCTGGATCCAGCTGGTGCAGTTGCTGCGTCGCCGCGACGCAGTCTACGGCCTGCCGGGCAACCTCGCGCACCGGCTCATCAAGCCGATCATTCCCGACCGGTTTTTGCGCGCCTACCGCCGCCTGCGGGGCATCGACGACGCCGACGTGCTGGGGCTCCATGATGCATTTATCCACCCTGATTTTGCGCGACGCATCGACCTCGTAGAAAGGATTCAGGCAGCCTGGCGACGTAAGGAGCCCTACCGCACCGTCGCTGACGTTCCGCGCGCCATCTACGACGGGCTGATGAGGAGCGGCAGCATCCCAGGGGCCGCCGAGGATCGCGCGCCTGTGCTAGCACAACATGGTATGCAGGCTCATTCGCCCATGCTGGACGTGCGGCTGTTGCAGTACTGCCTCTCGATTCCGAGTGAGCAGTTCGTCTACGATGGGTACCCCCGAGGCCTGATCCGCCGGGCAATGCAAGACGTGCTTCCTGCCGAGGTGCGACTGCGCAGGGACAAAATGCCCTTCACGCCCGATTTTCACCGGCGCGTCTGGGCGTCCAGGGACAAGCTTCGGGAGGAGCTATCCGCCGCACGCGTAGATGGCATGGTCCACTCCTACCTTGACGTAGACGCGATGCAGCGTGCATTGGAGGAAGGTCCGCACCTGTCGCGCGCGCGACAGGTGCACTGCGCGCTTCAGCTTACCTCCGGGATGGTGGTGATGCAGTTTCTCAGGATGCTGGAAGCGGAATACCGGACCAGCATGCCGCCTAAGAAGCCCGGCAGTTTTCTCAGGTGAGGAGGCGCACAGTCAGTTGGTCTATTCCAGATCAAATAGAAAGAGCACTTCACTACGTACGTGTTTAGCGTGCCGGGGCCTTGCCGTACCAGCGTACCTTCGGAGTGTTCTCAAGCCCTCAAGGATTATCCCATCGTGCCCGATGGGGCCCGTCGTCGCCGTAGAGACGCGTCGCCGACGCGTATGTGTTTAGCGTATATCCGCCGCGCATTGCGCCCCCGACCTGCGGTGCGGGACCTGTGACTGTGGCTCCATACGCGGCTACGGGAGGTCATCACCCCTGCGGGGTTGGAACAGCTCCGCAGGAGCGACAGCACGGAGTAGCCGGGGGTGAAGCAGCGCGCAACCCTCGGCGGTGTCCAGGCCCGCTAAACACGTACCCGACGCATCTCTACCAACCTACGGGTGCGCTAAACAGATACACTACCCAGTGGTGAAGCGCTCTGTGTAAGTTTGATGTGGTGACGTTAGCTTTCTTGTACGGGCCCCTCGAATTGATCGGGCCCAGATTGTCCTGGAGTCCCGGCTGTATCCGCCCGCACGTCCATGACGGTCAGGCGGGGCGGGGTCCAGGGGCGGTCGTTCGGTTGGGGCGTGTCTTGCAGGAGTTGGGCGTCGCGCTTGCGCATGGCCTTTAGAAGATAAAGTGGCGGATAGGTAGGTAATTCCAAATATAGAGGATCGATTAATTATATTCCAACCGCCCAAGAACTGCCGACGATGCGGTCCAGCGCGTCGCATTGACCCTGACGCGTCCGGCGAGTACACTGGAGGTGCTCTCGCGTTCGATCCGACCCCGCACCATGCCTGAAGTGACCCCCCGCAAAGTCCGCTCGTATGCGCGCCACTTCGGGGAGGTGTTGCGCATGATCTGGGCCGCCGCGCGGTGGTGGACGGTGGCCTGGGCCGCGCTGCTGGTGGTGCAGGGCGTCCTCCCGGCGGCGACGGTCTACCTCACCAAGGTGCTGGTCGATGCGGTGGCCGAGGCGGCCGGGGCCGGAGTCAGCCCGGACGTGCTCCGGCAGGTGCTGTGGCCCGCGGCGCTGATGGGCGGCGTGCTGGTGCTGACGCAGACGCTCAAGAGCATCGTCGAGTGGGTCCGTACGGGCCAGGCCGAGCACGTGGAGGACTACATGCAGCGCCTCGTCCACGAGCACGCGCTGGCGCTCGACATCGGCTTCTACGAGACGCCCGACTACTACGACCTGCTCAAGCGGGCCAGCGAGAACGCGAGCCGCCGTCCGCTCTCGCTGCTGGAAAACCTGGGCACGTTCCTGCAGTCCTGCATCACGCTGGTAGCGATGGGCGCCATGCTGATCCCGTACGGCTGGTGGCTGCCGTTCGTGCTGCTGCTCAGCGTGCTGCCCGCCTTCTACGTCGTCTACCGGCACAACCAGCGCTACCACGACTGGTGGGAAGACACGACCACTGACCGCCGCCGCCTGAGCTACTACGACGCGCTCATCACGAAGCCCTGGTACGTGCACGAGGTGCGCCTCTACGGGCTGGGCGACGTGTTCAAGGACGCCTACCAGGACCTGCGCCGACGCCTGCGCGGGGAACGGCTCGACCTGCTCGGAGCGCAGGCGCGCGGCAAGGCGGGTGCGGCGCTGCTGACGCTGCTGGTCACGGGCGGCGTCCTCGCGTGGATGGGTCTGCGGGTGCTGCGCGGCACGGCCACGCTGGGCGACCTCGCGCTGTTCTACCAGGCCTTCAACATGGGGCAGGGCCTCTTCCGGGGGCTCCTCTCCAACCTGAACGCCATCTACGCCGGGCTCCTCTTTATCGAGCACCTCTTCGCCTTCCTGGACCTGGAGCCCGCCGTCACCGATCCGGACGAGCCTGCCCCGCTGCCCGAGCCGCTGCGGCAGGGCATCCGCTTCCAGAACGTCACCTTCCGCTATCCCGGCAGCGACCAGCCGGTCCTCGACGGTTTCAGTCTCGACGTCCCCGCCGGGCAGACCGTGGCGCTCGTGGGCAGCAACGGCGCGGGCAAGACGACGCTCACCAAGCTGCTCTGCCGCTTCTACGACCCCGAAGCGGGCCACGTCGAACTCGACGGGGTGGACCTGCGGCAGTTCTCCGTGCGCGCGTTGCAGCGCCGCATCACGGTGCTCTTCCAGTTCCCGATTCGCTTCCAGGAAAAGGCTAGCCGCAGCATCGCCATCGGGGACCTGACGGCGCTGGACGACGAGGACGCCATCAAGCAGGCCGCTCGTGGCGCCGGGGCGCACGCCATGATCGAGCGGCTGCCGCGCGGCTACGACACCATGCTGGGGCGTCTCTTCGACCGGGCCGTCAACCTGAGCGGCGGGCAGTGGCAGCGCCTGGCCCTCGCCCGCGCCTTCTACCGGGACGCGCCGATCCTTATTCTGGATGAGCCCACCAGCATGATGGACTCGTGGGCCGAGCATGCCTGGCTCAATCGGTTCCATGAGCTGGTGCAGGACCGCACGGCGCTCATCATCACCCACCGCTTCACGACGGCCATGCGGGCGGACGTCATCCACGTGATGGAGGAAGGTGAGATTATCGAGTCGGGCACGCACGAAGAACTGATGGCACGCGGCGGACGGTACGCCACGTCCTGGCGGGCCCAGATCGATGCGACGGGGAATGGGGTCGCCTCCGACGCCTCCGTTGATAGTATGCGCTGAGGTGCGTATTTAACCCAGGTTGTGGGATAGACCCGATATCGCCCCGTGACCGCAGACCACGGACGGCAGACCGCCAGATGAGGATTCTTCCGCGGTCCATGGTCACGTCCGTCGCCGTAAGCGGACGGGCCCAACGTGAGTTACTCAAGCAACGCCGTCATGAGGGCGGTCTCGAAGTCACGCATGTCTACGTCGTCTACATCGCCAAAGGTCGAGCGCCCGCGTGTGGCGAATGCCACCGCGGCCGGAAGCTACCGCGCCTTCGGCCTGCATTTCCGCTCGGAGATGGACCTCCCCGAGCTACGTCCCGCGTCCGATGATGCGCCTGACGTGCACGTGCGGTACGGCACCGTCGCGCTGCCGCCTGAATGGACGGAGCAAGCGCCGCACGGCTATCAGGTGGAGGGCGACACGGTGCGGCTGTGGCTGGGCGAGTACGGCCGGATGGCGATCCGGGCGGGTGAGGAGATCGTCGTCGACCCCGGGCCGGAAGGCACGCCCGACCACCTGCGCATCTACCTGCTGGCCTCGGCGATGGGGGCGCTGCTGCATCAGCGGGGGTTGCTGCCGCTCCATGCCAGCGTCGTCGCCGTCGAGGATGGCTGCGTCGCGTTTCTGGGCGACCGGGGCGCGGGCAAGTCGACCCTCGCCACGTTCTTGCACCACCGGGGCTACCCGCTCGTGGCGGACGACGTGTGCGCCCTCACCGTCGACGACGAGAGTCCCCGCGCCTGGCCCGGGATTCCGCAGGTCAAGCTGTGGGAGGACGCCCTCGCCCATTTCGAGCGCCCCGCCGCGGAGGAGCACCGCATCCTGGGGCGGCTCGACAAGTACCTCGTACCCGTGCGCGACGGAACGATCACCGACCCGCGCCCGCTCCGCGCCGTGTTCGTGCTGGAAGAAGGCCCCGACCACCGCGCCGAGCTTATGCAGGGCGGCGCGCGGCTCCAGCAGCTCATCCATCACACCTACCGCCGGAAGTACCTCGCAACCGAGGCGCAGTGGGTGCGCCATTTCCAGCTGTGCAGTGCCGTGGCGCGGGCTGTGCCCGTCTACACGCTCACCCGCCCGCGCGACCTCCACGCCCTACCAGAGACCCAGTCCACCATCGAGGCCGCGCTCTCCACATAAGAGACGGACCGCACGGCGCGGCGTCGACCTGCCGACCTGAAACCTGCCGACCTGAAACCTGCCGACCTGAAACCCATGATCACCGAGACAATACCGATCACGTCTCCTGCGACCTGGACGGCGAGACGGTGCTGATGAGCGTAGAGACGGGCAAATACTACGGCATGGATCCCGTCGCCAGCCGCATCTGGGAATTGATCGAGACGCCCGCGTCCGTGGAGGCGATCTGCGCGCAACTCACGGACGAGTTCGAGGTGACCGCCGCGCGCTGCCGGAAGGACGTGCTGGACTTCGTCAGCGCGCTGGCCGAAGAAGGACTCGTAGAGGTGGAGGGGGCGTCGTGAGGCGTACTCAGTGGATTATGACGTTCCGGGGTCTTCGAAGCCACCAGTACCGATCGGAAAATCAGCGCTACCCTGGGCAGTACCCTGCGTCTGTTCCGAAATAGTACCCAGTTCTTGAAGTTGAGGCGTCTGATACGGGCGCCGCTCGGGCGATGAAGGGTTATGGTCGCGCTGCTCCATGAGAATCTGCTCAGCGGTGGGTGGGACATCGTCAAAACGCATGTAACGGACTGCGTAAATAACAGCACTGGATCGTCAAGGTGCAAGTTTGCAGCGGGAGAAAGGTGGCCAGGTGCCAGGGGTAGCCCCCTTGTAACGCATCGTGGAATCCGTTCGGGACACGTCAGAGATGGGAGCCTGCAGCATTACCGTCAGCGGCTCTCAAGCCGCTCCAGCCAGCGGATGAGCACACAGGCGCGCCACAGGGCATAGGGCACGTGGCCTTCCGCTTCGGCACGCATGAACTGGTCCAGCGCCTGCTGGAGGGCCTGAGCGTCGATGAAGTCCTCGGCGACGGTCACGCGGTCGTGGAGGAGGTGGTGCATGGCGTCGGAGCCGAGCGCCCGCAGCCCGTGGTCGAAGTTGTGAGACAGGTTGCCCTTGCTGGGGCGCCGATAGATGTCCCGGGGGAGGTAGGACTTGAGGGCCTCGTGCTGTACGTGGCGGGTGTGTCCGTCTCGGTACCGCTGCTCCGCGGGGAGGCGCAGGCAAAAGTCGAGGAGCCGCCGATCGGCGAAGGGAAGCCGCACGTCGACGTTCCAGGCCGGAGCCGCGCGGAGGACGGTGTCGGACGCCCGCTGCAGGTGGCCGTGGGTGATCTCCTTCATCTGCGCTCCGCGTACGGTGAGAGAGGAGCGGAGCGATGTCGTTTCGAGGTCACGGACGCGCTTAACCCATCTGGTTTCCTGAAGCAAGCCGGGGTGGGCGAAGCCTCGTTCCTGTGGGTTCGAGGAGCGTTGCGCGATCCAGGAGGGTGTGAGGACCTGCCGCAGGGGAGAGAGGACGTGCTGGCGGAGGAGAAACGGCATCATCTTACGTCGTGGATACCCTCGCACCTGTGAAATGTCGTGCAGGGCGCGCAGCAGGCGGAGCCAGCGTCCCGTCAGCGCGAATTCGGTGAGGCGCTCCATGCCATGCCCGACGACGCTGTCGCCCAGGAAGCCGTCCAGGAGCGTGCTGACCTCGGCCTCCTGAGCGCAGTGCCAGACGGAGACGTAGAGAAACAGGTTCGGGGTGATGAAGGGCGCGTCCAGCACGTCGAGCAGGGCGTCGAGGTGCTCCAGCGCATGGTGTTCGTCGCCGATGACATAAGTCGGCTGGAGTCCCCCCCGGTCGACCACGGCGTCGATATGCGCGCGCTCGTCGGACTTCGTGACGGTGTCGAAGACGAAGGAGAATGTCGGAAGCGGATTTTCGTCGGTCGCGCCGAGCAGCGACCGGGCGACGCCGGTGATCCCAGACGAGTCGAGTCCGCCGCTCAGCATCGTACCGACGCGCCCCGCGCCACGCAGGCGGCAGCGCACCGCCTCGACGAACTGCTCCTCGAACGCCTCGGCATAGGCAGTATCGTCCGGGAGGTTCAGCGTCGGGTCCGCCGTGGGGGTCCAGTAGCGGCGGAACTGCGTCCCGGCTGACGTAACGATCAGCGTATGCGCGGGCGGCAGGCGACGGATATCCTCGTAGAACGTCCGCTCCTGGTCGCGCAGCATCAGCATCAGGTAATCCGCCACGCGAGTACGGTCGATGCGCGCCGAGACTCCGTCGAGCTGCCGCAGCGCCCGCGTCGTGGAGGCGAAGGTAAACCGACCGTTCCGGTGGGCATAGACGAACGGGCGTAGCCCGAAGGGATCGCGCGCGCAGACGAGCCGGTGTTCGCTGGCGTCCCAGAGGGCGACGGCGAAGGCGCCCAGCAGGTGACCGGCAAAGTCCAGGCCCCAGCGCCGGTAGGCACGGGCGATGAGTGCCGCGTCCGTGGCGTCGGCGGGCGCATCGAGGCGACGCAGCAGCCCGTCCCGGTTGTCGAGGCGGGCGTCGGCGACGGCGACTACGGCGAGGTCGGGACTGGCATACGTAGCCGTCCAGCCTGGCTGTGAGGTGATGGTCCCTAGAGCGATACCGGCGTCGTCGGACCACGGCGCAGGAGCGTCATCGTCACCCCGCTCCGGCATTGCCCGGAGCATCTGGCGCACCTCGCGCTGCCGCGTCGCTGCGTCAGCCGGGCCGAAGAGGCCTGCGATGCCGCTAATCATTCCTGGAGGCGATGGGCGAAACAGAAACACGGCGAGCCGCCCGAAGACGACCCGCCGTGTGCACTGCGCCGGTGCCGGATTTGATCCCTACTTCAGGAGCACCATGCGGCGCGTCTGCTGGTAGGCGCCCGCGTCGAGGCGGTAGACGTACATGCCGCTGGGCAGCCCGTCGGCCGCGAACGTCACCGTATGCGTGCCCGCCTCCATCGTGCCGGTGGCCAGGCGCCGGACTTCGCGGCCCAGCATGTCGTAGACCACGAGCGAGACGTCCGCCGCTTCCGGCAAGTCGAAGCGGATCGTCGTGGTCGGGTTGAACGGGTTCGGATAGTTCTGCTCCAGCGCGTAGCTGGCGGGGACGTCCAGGTTCTGTGCTTCGGCCTGCGCGACGGCCTCAGCCAGGATGGCTGGCAGGTCTACCTCGTCCGTGCCACGCTTGCTCGGGAGCGTCTGGTAGTTGAAGTAGATATTATTTCCGTCCAGGTAGATCAGGTACGAGCAGATCTCGTTGAGGCCCAGCGAGGCTGCGGAGGTGCCGACGGGCACGTCCCGCGTGACGACGGCGGCCACGTCAGGGCCGTCCTGGATCGTCCCGTCGGGGATCGTCTGGTCGGTTCCAGCCACGCCCGAGGCGCCGATGCGGTAGTTGCCCAGTGGTCCGGCCGAGCCGGTGATGTCCAGGTTGTAGTAGACATCCCCCGTAGCCCCATCCAGGAGAATGAAGTACAGATCGCTGAGGTTCTCGCCGCCGTTAGTGCTGTAGTCCACGAACTCATTAGCATCCGGTGACACCGCGTAAAAGCCGACGCCTGGAACGCCGAAGGGCACGGGGCACGTCGCCTCCACAAAAATATACTGGTAAAAGTTGGGTTCACCTGGGGTAGAAGTGGGCAAGTTCGTATTGACGAAGCTAAAGTCCGTCACGTCGAACTCGGTGAAGGTATCTCCTCCGCCTTGCGGTGTATTCGTTCCATTTGTTAAGCCAATCGACGAGCCGGGCTCGGTGGTCTCGTCCTCGAAGAAACCGAGGTCGGTGCTGGTGCGGCCTGCCGCACAACTGGCGGTAGCGTTCATCGTGCCCTGCTGGCCGAAGAACTGCACGGCGCCGCCGTTGGTGAGGATGGCCTCACCCGCGCCGCCGACGTCGTAGCAGAGCGCGAGGGCATCGCCGGGCGCGGCGAAGAGGGGCGCGGTGTCGCCCTCGAACGTGTAGAACGTGAAGTCGCCTACCGTCTGTCCGGCGGTGAAGTTGGAGAGCGGCAGGATGGCC
>JAAAOL010000066.1 GCA_009908885.1 Bacteroidota bacterium
CCATCACGTCATCGCGGCGCACCCAGTTCTGGACGAACACAGCAACCGTGTCGGTCTCACCGATGGGCAGCACGATCTCGTCGCGCGGTGCCGAGACGACGACGTCCACCATCGCGTCGCGCCAGTCGGCGTAGTCGACGCCCGCGCTCACGGCATCGCCACTGCCAGGCCCTTCCCCGCCGGGGCCGCTGGCGTCGCCCCACCAGTTGCCCGTAGCGGGGACCACGACGGACGGCGTGCGGTTGCTCAGGCCCATCCCGCCGTTTCCGAAGATGTTGTTGCCGGTGACGGTGGCCGTGCTGCCGTCTTCCAGCGTGATGGCATCGCCCACATCATCGGTGATCTGGTTGCCTTCGATGGTGGCGCTGGAGGAAGTCAGGTGGAGACCGGTGTTTGCCCCCTGCCCGCCGGTAAATTCATTGTGCCAGAAGATGAGGTCTTCGGACTCGATCACATCGACGTGACGATAGTTGTCCCGGAAGGAATTAAACGCAACCGAGCTGCTACCTCCTTCCAGAACCTTCAAACCAGTCAGGTTGGCAACGACATTGTTGCCTGAGATGGTGCCCGCGTCGACGTCTCTCAGGAAGATGCCCGCCTCTGGCTGGTGGGCGATCGTGTTGTCGCCTCCTATGATGCAATTGGAAGCTTCGAGCAGGATCCCATGGGTCCCATTGCCCAGAACGCGGCCCAGCGGGTCCGTACCGATCCAATTGCCCTCAATTCTGCAGGGCGTCGTCGTACTGAGGCGGAGGCCGCTGTCGAAGTTTGCCGCGATAACATTCCCTATGAGGATAGTATTCCAGGTATTGAACGCCAGGATTCCTGCATCATCATTGCCAAGCCCTGTCTGCCCATCTTGATTCGTGCCGATATAGTTGCCGATGAGATAAACGGGCCCGACATCATCCATTCGCACGCCCGCTCCCAGATTGCCTGCGACGACATTGCTCCGCACCAATACAAACCCCCCAGCCTGCTTCAGACGGATTCCTTCCTTCCCGTTGGGCAGCGGCTGGGTTCCCGTATGATCAACACCGATCATGTTGGACTCGATGAGCGTATTTATTCCGCTTTCTTCAAGCACCACCCCTTGTTCCCGGTTGGCTGATATCACGTTGCTGCGAAGGATATTCCCTACTGGCCTTGCTTTTTCTCCGCGCACGATCCATACCCCAATGTCGTTTTCGAGCGGGGAGCGGCCATCTCGCTCGGTACCGATGTAGTTGTCGGTGATGATGTTTTCAATAGCGGCTCCCGCTATTAAGACCCCAATTTTGTTGTTTCCAATGACGTTGTCTCGAACTACGTTTTCCGAGCTACTTTCAAATCCTCCTATCCCCACGCCCGCCGCGTTGCCGACGATCGCATTGCCCTCCACCGAGACATTCTTAGCGTCCCTCAACCTGATGCCAACGGTGAAGCCGGACACGATAAGCCCCTTCACCGTGCTGCCCGACCCGCTCGTCCGAACCACGAGCCCGTTCCCTCGATCGTCCCCCTGCAGAAGAACACTGCCGGCTCCCTGCGTCGTGCCGTCGATGGTGACGGGACGCTGGATTGCGGGCAGATCCCGGCCTGGGGCGATAGTCGGAACGCCTTCGCCGGGAATGTCGAACGCGATGCGCGGGGGCACGTCACTGCCGGAGGCGTTGACCGTCTGAAGGGCGGCGCGGAGCGTGCACTCGGGCGCCTCCTGACCGTCGCTTCCGGTCACCGTTTCACCGGTGTCGCAGGCGTCGTCGCCTGTGTTGTCATCCTCAGCGTCCCCGGCCGAGTTTACGACGATGACGGTCCCTTCCAGCCTCACGGGGTAGCTTCGGAGGGTCAACTCCGGCAGGAGCGGGTTGGTGAGACGGCACTGATAGGAACCTTGCTCTGCCGGCGCGTACGAGCGGTCGGTGGCTCCCTCGACCTCAACATACGCGCTCGCGTCGGGGTCCCACCGCTCCCACTGGTACGTCGTCGCGCTCCCATCCTCCTCCACCGACAGCACGACGATGCCGTCCTCGACCGTCTGACGCACCTCTAGCAGCGTCCGCTGCGGGTCGTAGAAGAAAAAGTCGCTCGGGTTCAGCGCGACCAGCGGTTCCAGGTCGGCGAACGAGAGGAGATTCGACGAGACTTGAATCTCGGTGATGCCACTGGCGGCGCTCAGGTCGGGCAGTTCCGACAGCTCATTGCCACCCACGTAGAAGGCCCGGAGATTGGCCCACCCGGCGTACGATCCGGGTTCGAAGTCGGTCAGGTCGTTCGCCATGAGCAAGAGGTACTGGAGGTTGCTCAACCCGCCCAGGGTCGCCGGGATAGTCCCGGTGAGCCGGGTACTTGCCAGGTCGAGCCGTATTAGGTTCGTGAGGCCTCCGAGAGACGCCGGGATGGCCCCGGACAGCTGATTTTCTCGAAGCACGAGGGTTTCCAGGTTCGCCAGGTCGCCGAGCGAGGGCGGTATCATCCCCGTCAGGTCATTGCCGTCCAGATCGAGCACCCGCAGGTCGGTCAGGTTGCCGAGCGAGGGCGGAATCGATCCCGCGAACTGGTTCGGCCCCAGCTTCAGTTCGACGAGGCGGCTCAGCGCATCGCCGAGCGACGACGGGATCGACCCGGTGAGGTCGTTATGGGCGAGGTCGAGGATCTCCAGGTTTTCCAGGTCGAGCAGGCTCTCGGGCAGCGTCCCGCTCATGTCTTGCCCCGCGATGTCCAGTTCGGTGAGCGCTGTCATCGCGCCGATGCACGACGGAATCGGTCCCTCCAGCTTATTGGCGCCGAGATCGAGCGCGCGGAGCTGGTCGAGGTCGCAGAGTTCGTCCGGCAGGGTGCCGTTGAGGTTGTTCGCAAAGAGGTCGACGTAGACGACGCGTCCGTTGACGATTTCGAGCGGCTCGCTGGTGCGCCACTCCGATACCGGCACGTCGTTCGTGTCGTCGTCGGCGGCGGCCTGGGAAAACCCATACTCCTGAAACCACGGCTCGTTGACCGTGGTGGCCTCGTAGAGCGCGATGAGGGCCGCGCGGTCCTGCGCGGCGACCTGGGCGTGTACCGTCTGTGTAAGCCCCGGGACGACGATGAAGAGGCAGACGAGAACTGGAAGTGCGTATGGGGAAAGGTGCGGCAGTGAGCGCATGGCGGCTCCTGAGGTTGATGAGGGATCACCTGCAGAACAGCCAGGCGCAGAGGGCAGCGCATTCAACGTCGTCGCGGCGCACTAATCTACGAAACAGGCCCTACCCCCGGCAACTGCCGGCATCCCCCGACGTCCACCGTGCAATATCATCGCCTCGACGGTGCTTCCTCCCACCCTGCCAGAACAGCGCAGTATGAATGGAGCGGCAGACGGGCAACGGGCGCGAGCACTATCGCCGCCGCCGAGATGGATGCTCCCTGCCGGAGCGCTTAGTGCACCATCCAGCCATCTCTTGGTCAGTCCGTGCGTCGCTGGCGGCGCCGGCCGGCGTTCCCGGATCTCGCCGTAGCTACGGCTACGCCTCGATCC
>JAAAOL010000419.1 GCA_009908885.1 Bacteroidota bacterium
AACGTCCGCACCCGCGCGTTGAACGCCTCCGGGCGCTCGATCATCAGGACGTGCCCGGCGTCATCGACCATCTCGACCGTCGCGTTCGGCAGGGCGGTACGGGCCGTCTCAGCGATGTCGGCGGTGGTCAGGTCGCCGTGGAGGAAGCGGTTCGGGATCAGCTTGTCGCCCGCGCCGAAGAGGACCAGCGTCGGCGTCTGGAGGGCGTCCAGCCGGTCGAGGACGGGACCGTCCAGCATCCCCGCCACCGACCGTGCGTTGGCGGCGGCGTAGTCGGGGAAGTCGGCGCGCTGCTCCAGGGCCTGCCGCTGCTCGATGATCCAGCCGTGCCGGTTCTCGTCGAAGGTGTCGAAGTTGAGCGCCACGTTCATCCGGTACTGCTCGGGCGGCGTGTTCTGCAGCGCCTCGGGGGTCGTCGCCATCCGGAGGGCCAGGCCTTCCTCGTCCGTGAACGTCTCGATGCCCGCTGGGGAGACGAGCACCAGCTTTCCCAGGCGCTCCGGGTGGTCGAGCGCGAACGTCATCGCGATCTGCCCGCCCATCGAGACGCCCACGAGGTGCACCTGCGCCACGTCCAGCGTGTCCAGAAAGCCCGAGAGGACGTCCGCATAGAACGCCATCGTGCCGGGCACGTCGTCCTTGTCGGAGAGGCCGTAGCCCGGCAGGTCGAGCGCGAGGACGCGGTAGTCGTCCGTGAAGGCATCCAGGTTGTGCCGCCAGAAGGACAGGTTGGAGCCCAGCCCGTGGACGAACAACACGGTCTCCTCGCCTGTCCCGGCGTCGTAATACGCCACGTCGTGGTCGCCCACGGTGGTCGTGTCGATGGGCTCCGGGTAGTACGGAAGCGTGGCCTCCGTGCTGTCGGGAAGCGGGGAGAGGAGGCTCATGAGCAGCAGCGTCAGGATCATGGGACGGAAGACGTTAGAGAAAGCGATCAGTTCGTGGACCGTGCGGTGTCCTCTTCGGCCCGCTCGGCGAGGGCCTTCTTCAGGATCTTGCCGCTGTGGCCCTTCGGCAGTTCGTCCAGGAAGCGGACGTGGCGCGGCACCTTGAACGCAGCGAGGTGGGCGCGGCAGTGGGCCTGCACGTCGTCCGCCGTCAGCGACGCGTCCGGAGCGCAGGCGAGGTAGGCCAGGCCCGTCTCGCCCCACTGGGGATCTGGCACGCCCACCACGGCGGCCTCAGCCACGCCGTCGAGCGTGTAGAGTATGGCCTCGACCTCCGCCGGATACACGTTCTCGCCGCCCGAAATATACATCTCCTTCTTGCGGCCCACGACGTAGAAGTAGCCCTCGTCGTCCACCCGCACCAGGTCCCCCGTGTGGAACCAGCCGTTGTCGATGGCGGCGGCGGTGGCCTCGGGGTCGCGCCAGTAGCCCGGCGTGACGACCGGCCCGCACATCAGCAACTCGCCCGTCTCGCCCTGAGGGACGTCCTGGCCGTCGTCGTCCACCACGCGCGTGTCGATGTAGAAGTTGGGAAAGCCGATGGAGCCGATCTTGCGCATCGCGTCCCGCTCGGGCAGCGAGAAGCAGTTGACGCCCACCTCCGTCATGCCGAAGCCCTGCCGGATGGGCACGCCTTTCTGCTGCCAGGTGCGGATCAGCGGCTCCGGCATCGCCTCGCCGCCCACGATGGCGTAGCGCACCGTCTCCAGCGACACCTCGTCGAACGCGGGATCGTCGCTCATCATCTTGAGCATCGTCGGCACGCCCCAGAGGATGGTCATGGGCGCCGCATCGCACAGGCGCAGCAGGCGCGCGGGATCGAAGCGGTCCAGCAGGTAGGTGGTGGCGCCGTGGAGCAGGAAGGGCGTCAGCAGCACGTTCCAGCCGCCGGTGTGGTAGAACGGTGCGGCGTTGAACGACACGTCCGCCGAGGTCAGGTCCAGCCGCATCTCGGTGTTGACGGCGTTCCAGAACAGCATGCCGTGCGTGATGAGCGCACCCTTGGGCCGCCCGGTCGTGCCAGACGTGTAGAGGAGCATCAGCGGATCGTCCAGGCCCGGCGGGTCAACGTCCAGTATGGGCGCGGCGCCCTCGCCGTCGATGAGGTCGTCCACCGTGGCGAGCGGGGCGCGACGGGCGTCCGTCGTCAGCGCGTCGACCGTCTCGGCGTAGTCGTCGCTGTAGAAGAGCACCGCCGGGTCGCTGTCGCCGACGATATACTGCAGTTCCGGCACGGCGAGGCGGAAGTTGAGCGGCACGAGAATGAGCCCGGCCTTCTGCGCGGCGATGAAGAGCAGGACGTGCTCCAGCGTGTTTTCCGCCAGGATCGCCACGCGGTCGCCGGGAGCGAGGTCGTACCGATCCAGCAGCCCGTGGGCCAGCCGGGTGCCGATCCGGTGGCATGCGCCGTAGGTGTATTCGTCGCCCGTCGGTTCCCAGACGAGCGCCACCCGGTCGGGGTGGTACAGCGCGTGACGTTCGAGCCAGTCGGTGCGGATCGGTCCCATGGTCGATGGTCGGTTGGCGAATTCCGAAGGATGCCGGGTCAGGTCACTTCCTCGCGGCGGCGGGTGAACAGCAGCGACCCGGCGGCCACGGCCGTGCTGGCGACGAGGGCGAAGGTGGCCGGGACGGCGGGGTTGTTGGCATACATCGTGATCTCGCCGTAGTACATGCCGAAGTGGACGACGAGCGCCGTCAGCGCCGAGGCGAAGATGGCGCCCTTCGTGATGCGTTCGGAGAAGATGCCGAACAGGATGGGCGCGAAGGTGGCCGAGAAGAGACCGTAGACGCCGTTTTGCGCCAGGATGGCCACGGACAGGTTCGGGTTCTGGATCTGCCCGTAGGCGATGAGGGCCACGATGGGCGCGAGCACGACCAGGAAGATCTTGCTGTACCGGATGCCGCGCGTGTTGATTTCCTCGTCCGAGAGCCGCCCCTGCCGCACGGCCAGGTTGCGGTAGATGTCGTTCGAGAAGATGGTCGAGAGCGCCACCAGGAGCCCCTCCAGCGTGGAGAAGCCCGCCGCGATGAGACCCAGCATGACGACCGAGCGCACCAGCGGCGTGAACTGCTCGACGAGGTAGCGCGGCACCACCTGATCCGGCGTGAAGCCCGGCTGCGCGATAAACTCCGGCATCAGGATCCGCGCGTAGAGGCCGACGACGAGCACGACGAAGAAGAGCGTCAGGACGACGAAGCCCGTCGCCAGGTACTTGTTCACGTCCTGCTCGCTCTTCAGGTAGAGCGCCTTCGAGATGACGTGCGGCTGCGTGATGATGGCGATGCCGATGACGAAGTTAGCCACCACCACCTCGAACCAGTCGCGGAAGAGCAGGCTTTCCGGGTTCGTCGGCTGGGCCAGCAGCGGGTCGATGGCGCGGAGTCGCCCCAGGAAGCCGTCGAGGCCGCCCTCGAAGTAACTGACGCCCGAGCCGATCAGGATGATGGCGACGACGATCATGATGATCGCCTGGGCCGAGTTGGTCAGCGTGTGGGCGCTCGCCCCGCCGAACATGATGTACAC
>JAAAOL010000556.1 GCA_009908885.1 Bacteroidota bacterium
CGCCCTGCTGCTCCTGGTCGTGATCGGCGGGGTCGTCTTGTTCACCGTCGGCCCGCCCGTCGCCGACCGCCGCTTCAACACCACGAGCCAGCCGCCGCCGTACGAGGCGAGCACCGCGGCTCGGCAGCTCCACCAGACGCTCTTCGTGGCCGACCTGCACGCCGACTTCCTGCTCTGGCAGCGCGATCTGCTCCGCCGCTACGACCGCGGCCACGTCGACCTGCCGCGGCTCGTGGAGGGCAACGTGGGCTTGCAGGTCTTTTCCGTCGTGACCAAGTCGCCGTGGGGCCAGAACTACCAGCGCACCGAGAGCGACTCCGACCGCATCACGCTGCTGGCCGTGGCGCAACGCTGGCCGCCCGCGACGTGGACCAGCCTGCGGGAGCGGGCCCTCTACCAGGCCGACCGCCTGTACGACGCTGCGGCGCGGGCCGACGGGCAACTGCACGTCATCGAGACGCGGCAGGACTTCGCTGATTTCCTGAACCGCCGCGACGAGGCCCCTGACGCAGTCGCCGGGCTGCTGGCCATCGAGGGGCTGCACGCGCTGGACGGTGACCTCGCCAACGTGGACGTGCTCTACGACGCGGGCTATCGCATGATGGCGCCGGTGCATCTGTTCGACAACAAGCTGGGCGGCTCGGCCTCGGGCACAGACAAGGGCGGCCTCACCGACTTCGGGCGGCAGGTGGTCCAGCGGCTCGACGCGCTGGGTGTGCTCATCGACCTCGCGCATGCCTCAGCCCCGCTCATCGACGACGTGCTGGCGATGACGGAGCGGCCCGTCGTCGTCTCCCACACGGGCGTGCAGGGCACCTGTCCCGGCCCGCGCAACCTGAGCGACGACCAGCTCCGCCGCATCGCCGCGACGGGCGGCGTCGTCGGGATCGGCTACTGGCCCGGCGCGGTTTGCGCAGGCGGCATCGCGGCCATCGTCCGCGCCATGCGCTACACGGTCGATCTCGTCGGCATCGACCATGTCGCCCTCGGCTCCGACTTCGACGGGACCGTGGAGACGCCGTTCGACACCTCCGGTCTCGCCCAGCTCACCGAGGCACTGCTGGACGCTGGCTTTACGGAGGACGAGATCGCCGCGATCATGGGCGGCAACGTGCGGCGTCTGCTGCTGGAGACGCTGCCGGAGGGCGGGCAATAAGCGAAGACCCGACGGGTTTTCAGCAAATCCGCCGGGTCTATCCCGAACAGCAAAAATCTATCGGGGGGCTACATGCCGGTTTCCGTGTCGGTCTCCGCCGGGAACGTGTCCGCGAGGGCCCAGGCCGCGCCTCCCAGTGCGAAGTCCTTCAGCAGGTTCGACATGGCTTGCTGGTTACCGCCGAGCAGGTCGGGCAGGTGGATCGACAGGACGAAGATGAATAGCATCACGCCCAGCAGCAGAGCGGCCAGTCGGGCGTACTTGCCAATCAGCATACTCACCGCCGCCGCGATCAGGGCGACGCCCGTCAGGTAGACCCAGAACACGCCGCCCGGCAGCGGCACCATGCCCGCCATGGCGCTGGCGTTCATGAAGTGCAGGATGCCGAAGACGGCGAACGGCAGGGCGAACAGGATGCGTCCCAGCTTCAGGGTAGAGAAGTTCATCGTTCGTGGAGGGAGATTGTGAGGGGTACCGCGAACGAGCCTGGAACGGTCTGGCTCGGATACTGCTGCTATAATGAAAGAACACAGCAGCAACTTGTTTGTGCGGAGTCCCCCCGCGGCGTTACGCGTCACAACAACTCCACACTCTGACGAGCCGCCTCCATCTCCGCTGCCGGTCAGAGGCCGACGCGCTCGCGCAGGCTGTCGGCGGGCGTCCACCGCAGGGTTTCCGTGTAGCCGCCGCCGACGAAGCCGAATCCGTTGGTCACGTTGGAGAAGCGCTGGGGCAGGATCAGCACGTCGGGGTCGAATTCGCCGCCCGGCGGGCGCCAGGGGTCGCTGGCCACGAATACCTCCAGCTGCATCGCGACGAGGCGGATCGGGACGGTGAAGCCCAGCGCCTCGCGGATGGTGCGCGCATCGGCGGACAGGTCGATCTCGATGCGGTGCGCGGCGAGGGCGTCCCCGAGGGGCGCGGCGTCGTAGGCCACGGTCACCGAATCCACGGTGTTGGTCACGGGCAGGGAGAGGACGTAGCGGACGGCGGCGTCGAGGAGGACGGGCGCGTCGCGCAGTTCGACGGGCAGCAGCACCCGGTTGCCCACGGGCAGCACGGGCGGCAGGCGCTCGATCGTGGCCTCCGGCGGCATGGGAACGTCGACCTGCGAGGCGGCACCGTCGGAGCGTTCGGCCCGCAGGCGGTAGGTGTGGTTCGGTTCGGCCCGGAAGGGCGCCCAGAAGACGTGGCGCGTGCGACCGTCGGCCAGGCGCACCAGCGAGTCGCGCCAGACCTGCACAGCGCCCGTCGTCCGGTCTTCGGAGGTGACGCGGGCATCCAGCGGGCGGGGCGGGTCCAGGCCCAGCGTGTCGCGGATCGGGAGGACGATGATGGCCTGCGTGTCCGCCCGGGCGTCGAGCGCGCCGTAGAGCGTGAACGGCGGCGGCTCGACCGGCGGCGGGCCGATGCTGTCCTCACAGCCTCCCAGGAGGATCAGGACGACGACGAACCAAGCGGCGACGATATGGGGAGTGCGCATGGACACGACGCGGCGGGAGACTACTCGAAGCGGATGCGGAGGGCGAGGGCGGGCGTCAGCGGCAGCTGGTCCGTCCGCTGGAACGTGAAGAGGTCGAGGTACAGCAGGTTGGCGCGGTCGTACGCGTTGAGCACGCTGGCCTGCACGGTGAGGGCGGCGCGCTGGAGGCGCACGGTGCGGGCCGCCGAGACGTCGAGGCGGTGGTAGGTGGGCAGCCGGTCGTTGAACGGGATGCCGTAGACGACGCGCACCTGATCCGGCACGGCGTACGGGTCGATGGGTCCGTCCATCAGCACGAAGGCGTCGAAGCCGAAGGGGCGGCTGAAGGGCAGGCCCGAGCCGAACTGCCAGCGCACGCCGAAGTCGACGCCGCCCAGCGTCGTCTGGCCGAGCACGGTGAGCTGGTGGCGCCGGTCGTGGGCGGGCGTGTAGGGACTGAGGACCTGGGAGCGGTACTCGACGCGGGCCCGGCTGTAGCGCACGTCCGCCCGCCAGGGGCCGCGCCGTCCTTCGACGGTCACCTCCAGCCCGCGCGCCGTGCCGTCGGCGGTGACGAGGCCGGTGGAGAAGCTGGGCAGGGGCGTCCAGGCGGCGGCGTAGAGGGTTTCCATCGCTTTGGCGTAGGCCTCGGCGGAGAGGGTGAGGCCGGGCGCCACGTCCACCGCGTAGCCGATCAGCCCGTGCCGGGCCGAGGCCGCGCCGCCGAGGGGCGAGCGCGTCCAGGCGGTGAAGAGGCCCGTCGCGTCTCGCTTGTCGGTCAGGCCCACGATCTGCTGGTGGTACAGGCCCGCCGCGGCATGC
>JAAAOL010000481.1 GCA_009908885.1 Bacteroidota bacterium
CGTCGGCTTCTTCATGGAGTTCGACAACGACGACGAGGTGGAGGTCATCCCCGAGCGCACGGGCTACGTGGGCACGAGCGACGGCGAGAACGCCTTCAGCCTGGACCCGCGCACGCTGGACGCCGCGACGAGCAACTGGGTGGCCGACGTGCAGGCAGGCATCACGGATGACTACGCCGCCTCGCCGTTCGACTACGAGCTGCGGTGGGTCAGCCCGAACGACTCGCTCTACCGGCCGCCGCGCTTCCGCATCGGTGACTTCCTGCGGGAGGAGATTCCGATCTTCGCCGTCAACGCCACGACGAACCGCCTGGCGGACCTGCTCATCGAGGACCTGAACGATAACGGCACCTTCGACGCCGCCGACGCGCTCATCATCAACGAAGAGGTGGACGGCGAGCGCCTGTTCCGCTACCGGGTGGACTTCCGGGTGCCGTCCGGCGCGTCGTCCAGCCCGCCGCAGGCGGGAGATCGCCTCCGCATCTCCGTGGAGCGGCCCTTCGCCACGGGCGACTTCTTCCAGTTCACGGTGCGCTCGTCCTCGTTCGACGAGGAGGTGGCCCGGAACGAGCTGGACGACGTCAAGGTGGTGCCCAATCCCTACATCGCCTCGGCCAAGTGGGAGCGCGCCTCGCCCCAGATCACCGGGCGCGGCGAGCGCAAGATCTACTTCACCCACCTGCCCGCCCGGTGCACCGTCCGCATCTTCAACCTGCGCGGCGAACTGATCCGCGAGTTGCAGCACGATGGCCTGCTCGACGATGGCCAGCTCAGCTGGGATATGCGCACGGAGGGCAACCAGGACGTGGCGTTCGGGATGTACATCTACCACGTCGACGCCCCCGGCATCGGCGAGACGACCGGCAAGTTTGCCATCATCAAGTAGCGCAGGAGCTAGCGACCTAACCCGCACCATGACCATGCTGTACTTGCGACGAACCCTGACGCTCTGCCTGCTCCTGCTCCTTACGGTGGGGGCCGACGCGATGGCCCAGAGCCGCGTCGGCACCACGGCGGGCACCTTCCTCACGCTGGGCGCGGGCGCACGCGGCTCCGCGCTGGGCCATGCCTACACGGCCCAGGCCACCGGCGCGGACGCCCTCTTCTGGAATCCCGGCGGGGCGGCCCGCGCCTACGACGGGCGGCACCGCGGCAGCGTCTTCCTGACGCACCACGAATGGCTGGCCGACATCAACTACAACGCGGCGGGCCTCACCATCCCGATCACGGCCTCCGGCGTGCTCGGCATCAGCGTGACGCTGGTCGACTACGGACGCGTGGACGTGACGACGGAGGATCTTCCCGAGGGAACGGGGGAGACGTTTTCGGCCTCGGATCTAGCCTTCGGCCTCACCTACGCGCAGCCGCTCACCGAGTCGTTCTACATCGGCGGGACGGTCAAGCTGGTGCGGCAGGACATCTGGGACATGCACGCCTCCACCGCCGCCTTCGACCTCGGCTTCGTGCTGGAGACGCAGTACCTGAACGGCATGCGCCTGGCCGCGTCGATCCAGAACTTCGGCGGCAAGCTGCAGATGGAGGGCGTCAACGCTCGCGTCTTCGTCGACCCGGACGAGGCGCGCTCGGGCAACAACGAGAATATCCCCGCGCGCTACAAGACGGACGGCTGGGACCTGCCGCTGTCGTTCCGCCTCGGCGTGGCGCTCCCGGCGGTGCAGCGCGGCAACTTCGAGCTGCTGGCGCTGGCCGACGCGCAGCAGACCAACGACAACGACCTGAACAGTGACCTCGGCGCCCGGGCCCGCTACCGCATCGGCTCGGTCAACCTGGCCGCCCGTGCGGGCTACAAAGACCTCATGCTCAGCGAGGGGCAGGTGGACAGCCACTGGAGCTTCGGCGCGGGCATGGACCTGGAGGTGAGCGGCCTGCGCGTCGGGTTCGACTTCGCGTACATCCCGTTCGACGTGCTCAACAGCACGCAGCTGTTCGACCTGCGCTTCTACTACTAGCCGCCGCGCCGTACCCTCTCCCGCCACCTGCTCTGGACCGATGCAACGCCTGCCTCTTGCTCTTTTCGTGACGCTGCTCGTGGTGTTGACGACCGCCGGGGCGTGTCAGTCGCCCACCGAGGCTGATGCACCTGGCGAGAACGGCGCCGAGTGGCAACTCGTCTGGGCCGATGAGTTCGACGTGGACGGCTTGCCCGACACGACCCGGTGGAGCTACGACGTGGGCGGCCACGGCTGGGGCAACAACGAGTTGCAGTTCTACACCGAGCAACGGCCGGAGAACGCCCGCGTGGAGGACGGCCACCTCGTCATCGAGGCGCGGCAGGAGTCCGTCGGCGGGCGCGGCTACTCGTCGGCCCGCCTCGTCACGAAAGGGAAGGGCGACTGGCAGTATGGCCGTTTCGAGGTGCGGGCCAAGCTGCCCTCGGGACGCGGCACCTGGCCCGCCATCTGGATGCTGCCCACCGAGTGGCGCTACGGCGGATGGCCGACGAGCGGCGAGATCGACATCATGGAGCACGTCGGCTACGACCCGGACGTCATCCATGCGACCGTCCACACTGGCGCCTACAATCACCTGCGGGGCACGCAGCGGGGCGACACGCTCTACGTGGCGACGGCCCGGAGCGCCTTCCACGTCTACGCCGTCGAGTGGACCGAGCAGGAAATCCGCGGCTACGTGGACGACACGCACTACTTTACCTTCGAGAATGAGCGGCGGACGGACGAGGACGCCACCCACATGGAGTGGCCCTTCGACCAGCCCTTCCATCTTCTCCTCAACATCGCCGTGGGCGGGAATTGGGGCGGCGCCGAGGGGGTCGACAACACGATCTGGCCGCAACGACTGGTCGTGGACTACGTTCGCGTCTATCAGCGGGAGAGCCAATAAGCCCGCCCCCACCACGCACGCTGCTTCTGCTATCGGCACTGCCCATGACGAGATCACAGGCTCAGGCACTGACTGGGGCCGCCGCTTCCGACAGGACGATTGTCTCCTCCGCCGTCGAGGCGCGGATCGACGCCCTGCTGGCCGAGATGACGCTGACCGAAAAAACCGGGCAGATGAGCCAGGTCAGCTGCTCACACGTGGATGACCTGAGTGGCCTGAGGCAGGCGATCCGCGAAGGACGCATCGGCTCGGTGTTGAACGAAGTCGACGTCGACGCCGGCAACGCGCTGCAGCGGCTGGCGGTGGAGGAGAGCCGCCTGGGCATCCCGCTCATCAACGGGCGCGACGTGATCCACGGCTTCCGCACCATCTTTCCGATTCCGCTGGGGCAGGCCGCCTCGTGGAACCCGGAGCTGGTCGAACGGGGCGCGCGCATCGCGGCGGTCGAGGCGGCCTCGCAGGGCGTCCACTGGACGTTTGCCCCGATGATCGACATCTCCCGAGATCCGCGCTGGGGGCGCATCGCCGAGAGCCTGGGCGAAGAGCCGCACCTGGCATCCGTCCTCGGAGCGGCCATGGTGCGGGGCTTGCAGGGGGAGGACCCCTCGGCCCCCGGATCGATCGCAGCCTGTGCCAAGCATTTCGCGGGCTACGGAGCGGCTGAAGCCGGGCGGGATTACAACACTGTCGTCCTCCACGAGCAGCTCCTGCGCGACGTGTACCTCGCGCCATTTAAGGCCGCCACAGAGGCTGGAGTACTCACCTTCATGTCGGCTTTCAACGAGATCAACGGCGTTCCGGTCACTGGGAGCGCGCATCTGCTGAGTACCATCCTGCGTGACGAGTGGGGCTTCGAGGGCTTCGTCGTGAGCGACTGGAGCGCCATCGCCGAGCTGGCCGTGCACGGCTACGTCGTGGACGACCGGGGCGCCGCCCGCGAGGCCGTTCAGGCCGGCGTCGATATGGAGATGACCTCCACGAGCTATGCCGACCACCTGGCCGACCTGGTCCGCGAGGGCCGCGTGTCGGAGGCGATGATCGACGATGCCGTGCGCCGCATCCTGCGCGTCAAGTTTGTCCTCGGCCTCTTCGATGATCCGTACACCGACCCGAGCGCCTACCCGGCCCTGCTGAACGCCGATCACCGCGCCGCAGCCAAGGAGAGCGCCGTGCAGAGCGTCGTCCTCCTCAAGAATGAGGGCCCCGTGCTTCCGCTGGATCCCGCTATCGGTCAGGTAGCCGTCCTCGGGCCGCTGGCCGACGCGCCCCACGAGCAACTGGGCACGTGGGTGTTCGACGGCCGCAAGGAGGACGCGGTCACGCCGCTGGCCGCGCTGCGCGAGACGCTCGGCGACGCCCGCGTCACCTACGTACGCGCACTGGCGACGAGCCGCTCGCGCGATACGACCGACTTCGAGGATGCCATCGCTGCTGCCGAGGCGGCCGACGTGGCCCTCGTCTTCGTCGGTGAGGAAGCCATCCTCTCGGGCGAGGCGCAGTCCCGGGCCGACCTCGACCTACCCGGGGCGCAGAACGCGCTGGTGGAAGCCGCCGCCGCGACGGGCACGCCGGTCGTCCTGGTCGTGATGGCCGGGCGGCCGCTCACCATCGGACAGCCGCTGGCGCACGCCGACGCCGCGCTGTACGCCTGGCACCCTGGCACGATGGCCGGGCCCGCGCTGCGCGACCTGCTCCTCGGCGAGACGTCGCCGTCGGGCAAGCTGCCCGCCACGATTCCCAAGATGACCGGCCAGGTGCCGATCTACCTGGCTCAGAAAAACACGGGCCGCCCGGCGCCGGACGATCCCGTCCTGATCGACGACATCCCGGTGGAGGCGGAGCAGCACTCGGTGGGCAGCACGTCGTACCACCTGGATGCCGGAGCCCGCCCGCTCTTTCCGTTCGGCTACGGGCTCTCGTATACCACCTTCGTCTACGAAAACCTGGCGCTCTCAGCCTCGGCCATGCCGCCGGACGGCGCCATCGAGGTGTCGGTGGACGTGACCAATGCGGGTGACATGGCCGCGGACGAAGTAGTGCAGCTCTACACGCGCGACCTCGTGGGGAGCCTGACGCGGCCCGTCAAGGAGCTGAAAGGCTTCCAGCGGGTGCGTCTCGAACCGGGGGAGACGCGCACCGTCACGTTTACGCTGCGCGGGGAGGATCTCGCCTTTCACACCCGCAGCGGGGTGCTGGCGACGGAGCCTGGCACCTTCCACGTATGGGTCGGCGGCGACTCTGAGGCCGACCTGCGCGCTGCCTTCGAGGTCGTCGGGCCAGAGCCGGCTGAGATCCCGGACGTGGAGTAGCCCTGTCGAATTGTACGCTTTTCGCTTGAAATGCAACGTCTCGCCCATCATACCATCCGGCATCGACATCGCACCACCCGGTGGAGAGGCCTCCTGGCGATGGTCGCTGTGCTCAGCGTAATGCAGGCCTTCGGAACGTCGCCGGACGCGGTCGCACAGGCGCCTGAGGAACCGGCTTCCGTGGTTCACGACCAGGACACGCTGGCGAGGGTCGGCGGCACGGCCATTACGGTGGCCCGGTTCGAGGCGTCGTACGTAGACGCGCTGATCCGTACCGGGGGCAACGACACCGAGGCCGCCCGACGTACGCACCTGGAGACGATGATCGACACGCACCTGCTGGCGGCGGAAGCCCGGGGGCGCGGACTCGCTGACGATGAGGTCTCTCGGGCCGCGTACGCGCTGGAGCAGGACAAGGCCGTCGGCGCGCGCTTCTACGAGACGGCGCTGCTGGACGCCTTGCCGCCGCTGACGGAGGCTGAACTCCGCACGATTTACGCCAAATCCAAGCAGCAGGTCGTCCTGCGGCATCTGCTGTACCCCACGGAGGCCGACGCCCGCGACGCGTACCAGCGCCTGCAGGCCGGCGCTGACTTCGTAGACTTGGCCAACGCCTGCTTCGACCTCGCCGAGTATGACAGCCTGGCGGGCTATCTCGGCCCCGTCGGCTACTTTCAGGTCGACGACGCAGTGGCCGAGGCGGCGTTTGCGCTCGACAAGGGCGAGGTCTCCGGGCCGGTACGCAGCCGCTACGGATGGCACATTCTGCGCGCCGAGGAATGGATCCTGGACCCGTTGCTGACGCGCGATGAATTCGTGCGCAAGCAGGACGGGCTGGCCAGCAAATACCGGCAGCGGCGTCGCCGCCTGGAGGGCGATCGCTTCGTGCGCGCCTTCATGGCAGAGCGCGACGTACAGGTGAATGCTGATGGGCTGCGGATGCTGTCCGATGCCATCGCACGGTTGAGCGAGAGCGCCGACGAGCCCGAGCCCCAGCCAGGCGCGCTGTCGGGCCGTGAACTACCGCCCCTCGACCCGGACGCCCTCCGCCAGCAGCTGACGCCGGAGACGGCACTGCTCGCCTACACGTGGCAGGGCGAACGCCGCACCTTCACCGCCGCCGACTACGTCCGGTGGCTCCCCGAGTTGCCGCCCGGTGAGGTTCGGCAGCGCCCGGCAGCGTCCGTCGGGCGGGCCCTGCGCAACGAGGTCTTCGCCCGGGAAGGCCGGGCGCGCGGGCTGGCGGGCGACGCCGTGGTGCAGCGCGAGGTGGCCTACCAGATGCGCGGGTTCCTGGCCGATCGTCTGCGCGACTCGCTCCGCACCCATTCGACCACGCCGCCCGACGAGGCGATGATCCAGGCGCTCGCCGAGCGGTACGGCGCCGGACAGCGCGAGCGGCTCGTGGCCGACTACTGGTACGTTCCGTTCGACACCTATGAGGCGGCGCAGGCCGCGCAGGAACGCCTCCGCACGAATCCAGCGGTCGCCACGGAATACGACGGCTATCACGCCTTCACCCGCACCGACGTGCAGCAGCAGCCCGGTTGGGCAACGTCTGTGGCGAAGGCGCCGCTCGGTGAGCCGATCGTGCTGGGGCGGCCCGACGGGTCGTGGGCCGTGCTCTACGTAACTAGGCGCTCGTCCGAAGTTCTGAGTGTGGACGAAATGCGTCCGTATCTAGAGCAGGTGCTGCGCCGCTTTACGGCTGAGGTCGATCTCCTGAAGCAGCTTCGCGCGCAGACGGTCATCGAGCGGAACGAGGCGCTCTTCGAGGCTCTCATGGAGCACGTTGACCCTGCCATGTGAGTGGTCTTCGTCTTTTGCCTCGAATTCAAAGAGCTTTGCCAGAGCAGCGCTCTGATGCAAGGAGCGCTGGGAAGCGGGGCGGAGCGGCATCGTGCGACTCGACCGTGCGTGCGTCGGAAGCGGTTGCATCTCGGATGGCGCTGCGATATTATGAATCAGCTTCCTGAAAAGGTTTTCATATTGGCGTCTTCTGCCGTTTGGGCGGCGTCTGTGCCACGCGGACTGTCGCTCTCTGGGGAGTAACAGCTTAGGACCGCCTCCCTCTGACCGTTCTGAGAGCCTCATGCCAAA
This sequence comes from Bacteroidota bacterium, assembly GCA_009908885.1. Classification (GTDB taxonomy): domain Bacteria; phylum Bacteroidota; class Rhodothermia; order Rhodothermales; family JAAAOL01; genus JAAAOL01. The sequence goes on from JAAAOL010000481.1 coordinate 7,272, forward strand.
CCGCATCTACGTCATCCGCACCGCGCTCATCGTCGCGCTGGGGGGCTTTCTCATGGGCTTCGACGCGTCCGTCATTTCGGGCGTCGTCAAGTTTATCGAGCCTGAGTTCAACCTGACCAAGTTGGAACTTGGATGGTCGGTGAGCTCGCTCACGCTGACGGCGACGCTGGCCATGATGATAGCCGGGCCGCTCAGCGATCGCTTCGGTCGCAAGCGCGTCCTTGTCGCCGCGTCAATCCTCTACGCCGTCTCAGCGATCGGCTCTGCCCTCGCCCCGACGTTCATCATCCTCGTGATCGCGCGGATGGTCGGTGGGTTAGGCGTCGGCGCCTCCCTCATCATCGCCCCGATGTACATCGCCGAGATCGCCCCGCCGTCGATGCGCGGGCAGATGGTCTCGTTCAACCAGCTCAACATCGTCCTCGGCATCTCGGTGGCGTTCTTCACCAACTACCTCATCCTCCAGTTCGCCGATTCCCAGGCCGCCTGGGCCTTGTCGCTAGGGTTCGACGGTAACGAGTGGCGCTGGATGCTCGGCCTGGAAACGCTGCCCGCCGTGCTGTACTTCGTCGGCCTGTTCTTCGTACCTCGGAGCCCGCGCTGGCTGCTGATGCATGGCCGCAAGGAGGAAGCGCTTCCGATTATGCAGATGGCCGTCGGCAATGTCGCTGCCATGCAGGAGCTCTCCGAGATCCAGAAAAGCATGGCGAAGGAGGTGAACAAAGAGAAGGGGTCGATCAAAGACCTCTTCGCGCCGGCCATGCGCCTCGTCATCACGATCGGGGTCGTGGTCGCCGTGCTCCAGCAGATCACCGGGATCAACTCGGTGTTCTTCTACGCCCCGATCATCTTCGAGCAGTCCGGCATCGGGACCGACGCGTCGTTCGTGCAGGCCATCCTCGTCGGGCTCGTAAACCTCGTCTTCACCGTCGCCGCGATCGCCCTCATCGACAAGCTCGGACGGAAGCCGCTCTTGGTCTTTGGGTTGTCTGGCATCACGATCGCCATGATGGTGCTGGCCTACGGGTTCGGCGAGGCGACGTACACGCTGACGCCTGACTCGCCGGCCGTGGTCGTCGAGACGCCGGAGGCCCTCGTTCCGCTCGTCGGGCAGACCTTCGATAGTGACGTTGCCTTCAAGGATGCGCTCCAGGAGGCGCTCGGCGAGGAGACCGCCACCCTCTACGAGTCGCGGCTCATCACCGAGGCGATCACGATGAATCCGACGCTGATCCTGTTCGGCATCCTCGGGTTCGTCGCCGCCTTCGCCATCTCGATCGGGCCGGTGATGTGGGTGCTGTTCTCTGAGCTCTTCCCCAACCGAATCCGCGGCCTCGCGATCTCGTTCGTCGGACTCATCAACTCGACCGTCAGCTTCCTCGTGCAGCTCGTCTTCCCGTGGGAGCTCGCCACGCTGGGGAGTTCGATGACGTTCCTGATCTACGGCCTGTTCGCCGCAGCCGGACTCGTGTTCGTGCTGATGGTCGTACCTGAAACGAAGGGCCGATCGCTCGAAGAGCTCGAAGCCGAACTCGTCCGCACGCCCGGGACGTAGCCCCGGCCCCCAGCCCGAATCCCGACCCTTTCTCCTAACGCTTTGGTCTCATGTTTATCTCTGCTCCGCTCGGCACGCGCCTGGTGCTGTGCTGCCTGCTCAGCGTCCTGTTCCTCTCCGCCTGCGCCGATCCTCAGAACCCGCAGACCGTCGCCCCGGCCGATTCAGCCGAAGAGGGTCCCGTGACGGTCGAACTCCGCGACGACGACGGCCGCTACCAGCTCTACGTGGACGGCGAGCCGTTCTTCATCAAGGGCGCCGGGCTGGAGTTCGGCAGCGTCGAGCGGCTGGCCGAACGCGGCGGCAACTCGTTCCGCACGTGGCGCACCGACAACGGCCGCGACACGGGCCAGGAGGTCCTGGACCGGGCGTACGCGAACGGTCTCTACGTGACGATGGGCCTGGAGATCGCCCGCGAGCGCGAAGGGCAGGGCCGCGGCGTCTTCGGGTTCGACTACGACGATGAGGAAGCCGTCGCCGAGCAGCTCGAACGGGTCCGCGCCGAGGTGATGGAACTCAAAGATCACCCGGCGCTCATCATCTGGGGCATCGGCAACGAACTCAACCTCGGCGCGACGAACCCCGCTGTATGGGACGCCGTCAACGAGATCTCGGAGATGATCCACGAAGTCGACCCGAACCACCTCACCACGACGATGCTGGCCGGCATCGGCCCGGAACTGGCGGCGGACATCGAGGAGCGCGCGCCGGACCTCGACTTCGTCAGCGTCCAATTCTACGCCGATATCGAGAACCTCCCGCAGCGGCTCGACGAGGCGGGCTACGACGGCCCGTACGTGGTGACCGAGTGGGGCGCGACCGGCCACTGGGAGGTCCCGAAGACCGCCTGGGGCGCACCGATCGAGAACACATCCTCCGTCAAGGCCGACCTCTACCGCTCGCGCTATGAGAACGCCATCATCTCCGACACGACGCAGGGTCTCGGTTCGTACGTCTTCCTCTGGGGCCAGAAGCAGGAGCGGACGCCGACCTGGTACGGCATGTTCATGCCGACGGGGGAGAAGACCGAGTCCGTGGACGTGATGCAGTACCTCTGGACCGGCGAGTGGCCCGAGAATCGGGCGCCCCGCATCGAACGACCCACGCTCGACGGCCAGACCGCCACCGACGACGTGACGTTGCAGCCGGGCCAGGCCGTCCCCGCCGAGGTGTCCGTGACAGACCCTGAGGGCAATGCGCTCCGCTACGCGTGGGAGGTCCGTGAGGAGAGCAAAGCGCAGACCGAGGGCGGCGACGATGAGGAGGTTCCTGCGCTCATCGACGGCGCCGTAGCCCCCACCGACGCCGCGCAGGTCACCGTGACGGCCCCCACGGAGCCCGGCGCGTACCGCCTCTTCGTGAACGTCTACGACGGCCACAACAGCGCTGCACACGCCAATATTCCGTTCTATGTCGAAGAGTAACACGATGGCCCATACGATCCGCTCGAACGTTGAGGTTGCCGTCGGCTCCACCCCGCTGCGCATGAACGAGCAGCGGGTCGAGGGCGCCGTCGTCGAGATCGACGGGACGCCGTACTACCGCATCGCGAACGCGGACCGGATGGCGCCGTTCTTCGTGACCGTCGTCAGCGCGGCCGACCACTGGCTGTTCGCCTCCAGCACGGGCGCGCTCGCCGCCGGGCGCAGAAGTCCCGATCACGCCCTGTTTCCCTACGAAACCGTCGACCGCATCCACGACGCGCAGGACCGGACGGGCGGCAAGACGCTCTTCCTCGTCGCGCGCGGCGCTAACGGTACGGTGCCCCACCTCTGGGAGCCGTTCTCGGACCGCTACGCCGGGCTCTACCGCGTCCGCCGCCACCTCTACAAGAGCCTCCGGGGCGACCGGCTCCGCTTCGAGGAGGTGAACGAGGACCTCGGTCTCACCTTCGCCACCACGTGGGCGACGAGCGAGCAGTACGGCTTCGTCCGCACCGCCGCCCTGACGAACCACGGCGACCAGCCCGCGCAGGTGCGCCTTCTCGACGGCGTGCAACACCTGATGCCCTACGGCATCTCCCGCGTGATGCAGGCCACACGCAGCGTGCTCGCCGACGCCTACAAGCGCAACGAGCTGTTGGACTCCGGCGTCGGTCTCTTCGCGCTCAGCGCGCAGCCCGTCGATCGTGCGGAGCCCAGCGAGGCGCTCCTCGCGACGACCGTCTGGCAGGCCGGGCTCGACCCGGACGCCGTCCTTCTCTCGTCGCGCCAGCTCGATCGCTTCCGGCACGGCGGCGTCGTGGAGACGGAAACGCTCGTCCGCGCCGAGCGCGGGGCCTACTTCGTCCACGCCGCGCTCGACCTCACGCCCGGCGCAACCCGCACCTGGGACTTCGTCGCCGACATCGAGCAGGACGCTGCGGACGTGGTCGCGCTCGACGCGGCGCTGACGGACGCCGACGCCCTCCGCGCTGCCGTCCATCAGGACATAGAGGCCGGGACGCAGCGGCTCCGCTTTCTCGTCGCTACCGCCGACGGCGAGCAGGAGACGGCCGACGCGAAGACGACGGCCCGCCACCGCATGAACGTCCTGTTCAACGTCATGCGCGGCGGCGTCTTCGACGAGGGCTATCGCGTCCGGCGTGAGACCGTGCGGGCGTTCGTGGCCCACTACAACGCGCCCGTCGCCGAGGCCCACGCCGATCTCTTCGACCGCCTGCCGAAGACGCTGACGATCCAGGAACTCCGCGCGGCGGCCGAGGCGGGCAGCCCGCAGCTGCAGCGGCTCTGCGCCCAGTACCTCCCGCTCCACTTCAGCCGCCGCCACGGCGACCCGAGCCGCCCGTGGAACCACTTCACCATCGACGTCCGCGACGAGGACGGCAGCGTCCGGCACGGCTACGAGGGCAACTGGCGCGACATCTTCCAGAACTGGGAAGCGCTCGGCCGCTCGTTCCCCGGCTTCTTCGAGGGGATGGTCACCACGTTCGTCAACGCCTCCACCGCTGACGGCTACAACCCCTACCGCATCACCGACGACGGCATCGACTGGGAGCGCATCGAGCCGGACGACCCGTGGTCGTACATCGGCTACTGGGGCGATCACCAGATCATCTACCTCCTCCGCCTGCTCGTCCAGTTGCGCGCGCACGAGCCCGACCGGCTGGCGGCCCTCCTCGGCGACCGCCGCTTCAGCTACGCCAACGTCCCCTACCGCATCAAGCCCTACGCCGATCTCCTCCGCGACCCGCAGGACACCGTCGTCTACGACGATGAGGAAGACGCGCGCATCGCCGAGCGGGTGGAGGCCGTCGGGGCGGACGGCAAGATGCTGTGGGACGACTCCGGAAGTGTGCTCCTCGTCCCGCTCGCCGAGAAGCTGCTCGTGCCGCTCCTCGCCAAGCTGACCAACTTCGTCCCCGGCGGCGGCATCTGGATGAATACGCAGCGCCCCGAGTGGAACGACGCCAACAACGCGCTCGTGGGGCATGGCATCTCGGTGGTGACGCTGTTCGCCGTCCGGCGCTACCTCGCGTTCCTCCGCGACCTCCTTGCCGACGCCGGTGACACCATTGAGCTTTCTGCCGAGGTCGCCGACCTCGCCGATGCCGTAGGTGAGGCCTTCGCGCAGTTCGCCGACCTCGCCGACCGTCCGCTCGACGCCTCGGAGCGGAAGCAGATGGTAGACGCGCTCGGCGAGGCGGGAAGTGCGTATCGCGAACAGCTCTACCGCGACGGCCTCTCCGGTGCGACGCGCACGGTGCCGATCCGCGCGATTCGCGTGATGATGGAGCACGCGCTCGGCGTCGTGGATCAGAGCCTGCACGAAAACCATCGGGACGACGACCTCGTCCACAGCTACAACCTGCTGGAGATCGACGACGACGGGATGGGCGTCGAGCACCTCTACCCGATGCTCGAAGGGCAGGTGGCTGCGTTGGACGCAGGCGTCCTCTCGCCCGAGGCCTCGCTGGCGCTGCTGCGGGCGCTCCGTACGAGTGCAATGTACCGGTCGGACCAGCACAGCTACCGGCTCTACCCCGACCGCGCGCTGCCGGGCTTTCTGGAGAAGAACAACCTTCCGCCCGAAGCGGTCGAGGAGATTCCGCTGCTGCGCACCTTGCTCGACGTGAGGGACACGTCTCTCGTCGTGCGCGACGTGCGCGGCGGCGTCCACTTCCGCGGCACCTTCCGCAACCGGGATGACGTGGAGGCCACGCTGGACGACCTCGCGGAGCGCGGGTATGCCGAGGCCGTGCAGCGCGACCGTCAGCGCGTGCTCGACGCATTCGAGGCCGTCTTCAACCACCACGCCTACACGGGCCGCTCAGGCACCTTCTTCGGCTACGAGGGCCTCGGCAGCATCTACTGGCACATGGTCTCCAAGCTGGCCCTCGCCACGCAGGAGACCTTCTTCCGCGCCCACGCCGAAGGGACTGACGCCGATACGCTCCGCGACCTCGCCGACGCCTACTACGACATTCGCGCGGGCCTCGGCGGGAGCAAGACGCCGGAGGAATACGGCGCCTTCCCGACCGACGCGTACTCGCACACGCCGGGCCACGCGGGCGCGAAGCAGCCGGGCATGACCGGCCAGGTCAAAGAGGACGTCCTCTGCCGGTGGGGCGAGCTGGGTGTGCTCGTCGAGGACGGTCGGATCGTCTTCCGCCCGCTCCTGCTCCGCGCCGACGAGTTTCTGCAGGAGCCGACGCCGTTCTCCTTCGTGGACGTGCACGGGCGCGACCAGACGCTCGACCTCGATGCGGGGACGCTCGGCTTCACGGTCTGCGCCACGCCCGTCGTCTACCGCCGCGCCGACAAGCTATCCGTTCGCGTCGTCGGAGGCGATGGCGAGGTGACGGAGATCGACGGGGCCGCGCTCTCACCCGAGGTGAGTGCCGAGGTGTTCGGCCGCACGGGCACCATCGCGCGGATCGAGGTGGACGTGCCACCCGCCCGATGAGCTGAACTGGAGCGCCGAGGCTACTCCGCTGTGCGCTCGTAGACGCGGACGTAGTCGACCTGCATCGTCTGCGGGAACGGCGTCGTCGCGTCGGGCGCGCCCGGCAAGTTGCCACCGACAGCCACGTTCAGGATCATGTGGAAGTCGTGGTTGAACGGAGCGTTCGGGTCGTCGCTGCCCGTCGTGTACCAATCCTCAGCGGTCTGCGTCTGGTAGAGCACGTTGTTGACGTACCACCGGATCTCCCCCTCTTCCCACTCGGTGGTGAACACGAAGAAGTCGTCCTCGAACGTGCCCCCGGCGAGCTGAAATTCCTCGCCACTGAACACGTTGTCCGGGAATTCGCCGCCGTAGTGGAGCGTCCCGAACACTTCGCCCGGCTCACTTCCGATGGCTTCCATAATGTCGATCTCGCCGCTCGCCGCCCAGCCGCCGTAGGTGTCCTCGCTGAAGAGCAGCCAGATGGCGGGCCAGATGCCCTGCCCGGTGGGGAGCTTGGCCTTGATCTCGAAGCGGCCGTACGTCCAGTCGCCCTTGCCCAGCGTGCGGATGCGCGCCGACGTGTACGACGTGTCGCTACCGGCCACGTTCTGGCGCGCGGTGATCGTGAGCACGCCGTCTCCGACGGATACGTTCTCCCGCTGGTACGACTGAAACTCGCCGTTGCCCCACCCGCAGAGGTCGGGGCACCCATCGCCGAGTTGGACCTCCCACTTGCTCTCGTCCAGCGTCTCGCCGTCGAACTCATCCGACCAGACGAGCGACCACCCCGCGGGCGTCGCCTCGGGATCGGGCGTCGTATCGTTGACGGAGTTGTCGCAGCCTGTGCCGACGATCAGGAGAAGCCCCGTCAGCAGTACCGTGAGCGTTCGCATTCGTAGGGAGAGCATCGTGGTAATACTGATTCAGATGGTTGATGTCCGGACCCTGGTGTTGCCTGTCGTGGTCCGGTCCATGGTCCGTGGTCCGTGGTGCGTGGTGGGGAAGGGCCATCGCTCCATCAGCGCTTTTCACGCATCACGCAATACGCATCACGTTCTCAGGGTTGCGGACATCGCCAGGCGAAAACGGTATAAATCTATTCCTTCGGTGAGGCGGTCTGCAGCTCGCGACCTCCCTACGGCGTGGGCTGACCCACGTAGAATGGAAAGTTGGCCGTCGCGACGTTCCCGTGGCCGTCGTAGACGTAGGAGAACATGCGATAGGGTCCCTCACGGCGGGGCGCGCGGATGGTGAGCGTGCCGTCCTCGCGCTCCACGACGTCAAGGTCTACCGCATCGGGCCGCGACTCCGCATCGCCGCCCGCGCGGATGTCGGTACTCTCGGGCAGCAACTCGAATTTGTAGCGGAGGTCGTCGCCATCGGCGTCGGTGACGGTCGCGACGAACGTGATCTCCTCTCGGGGCTCGATGTACACGTCGGAGAACATGTCCTGTCCGTTCGCGGTGAGCGACTCCATGCTCGGCGCACGATTCTCGGGCCACTCGCCGGTCCACATGTGCTGCAGTTCATCCATGACCTCCGTCTCAGCCCCGTCCTCGGTGAAGAGGCCGTACCACGTCGGCGTGGTCTCCTGCTTCTGGCCCCAGAGGAAGACGTACGAGCCGATGAGGCTCTTCGTCGTGTCAGCCGCGATGCCGCGCTCGTAGCGCAGGCGGTACATCCGCGCCTTCTCCTTGCTGGTCTGCTCGATGGGCACGCCCCAGGCGGTCTTCGGGACCTCCCAGTGGCCGTCCGGCCCCCACTCCGCGATGACGTACGGGCCGTCCCACCCCGCCCGTCGAAGCTGCGTCCCGACGTTGGGACCTTCGTAGCCGTACGAGCGGAACTCGCGCGTGCCGCCGATCAGCTCGCCGTAGGTGTTGATACCGTAGACGTCGATGGCCGGGGCGCGCTCCTGGATCAGTTGCACTTCGGCCACGTCGAGCCCGGCCGTGACCGTCATCACCGGATGGTTCGGGTCCTCCTCGTGGATCATCTCGGCGATGTCGTTGATCGCGTCCCACACCTTGAAGTCCTCGTAGAAGAGGTCGTTCTCGTTGCCGACGCCCCACATCAGGATCGCCGGGTGGTCTTTGTAGGTGCGGACGACCTCGCGGAAGCGGGCGAGCTGCGCAGCGACGGCCTTGCCGTCGTCGTAGTTGAAGCCCTGCCGCTCCTGCCCGACCCACAGGCCGAACAGCACACTCAATCCTTTCTCATGGGCCTCGTCCAGGACGTTGATGGCCTCCCCAGCCCCCCACGTGCGGATCGAGTTGGCGCCGTACTCGGCGGCGCGGTCGAGATGCGTCAGCCCGCCCACGCCGCGGATGTAGTAGGGCTCGCCGCCGCGGAGGAGCTGCCAGCTACCGTCCTCGTTTTGCTTCAACTCGACGGGGATTGCACCCTGGTTTTGAAGCGGCGTCTGGGTGACGGCCGCCTCCTCCGGGCGCTGTTCGTTCAGCGCAGACCGGTCGCCCTGGGCCTGGACGGCTCCGGCCGAGAGGCCAGTGACGGTGAGAAGGGCAATAAGATAGGTGGCAAGTAGGGATCGCATGACTCGACGTACGAAGCGGGAAACAACAGAGTGACTAAGAGTCTGTTTTGATTCGTGTCTCAGGGCTCCGAGCGGCCCCGATGGGCTGCAAATCGCCCCCGATCTTGGTCCGTAGCACCACTACGAACCGCGATCGAGGTCCGATTTTCGCGACATCGTTGCTCGCTCTCGCCATCTGATTCAACATCAAAACAGACTCTAAAAGTTCTCAACGAGCCGAAGGTTGTCGATAAACACCTCGCCCGCATCCACCATATACACGACAAGCTGCTTGACGTTGCTCAGGTCGGCTCCGCCCTGAGCCTCCGCGGTCGGGAGGTCACCGACGGTAGCGGGGCTCGCGGCCAACGTGCGTGCGATGCCCTCGAGATCCGTCACCGGAATGGTCACCGTCTGCCACGCCGACGTGAACTGGCCCGACGGCGCGTAGCGGGCATCCAGCAAGGCCAGAGACAGCTGTCGGCCGTAGTCTTCCAGCCCGATGCGCAGCGGGAGGTCCGAGGCCGTGCCGGACGGCAGCCGCACGTCCAGCTGAATCGCCGTGCGCTCGGCGATGCCGGTCATGTCGACGGGGTACCAGCGGTCCCAGCTCACGCCCATCGCGGCCTCGTAGCACTGGTCGGGGCTGAGGTCCCACTGCAGGTGGAGCGCGGAGGTCCCGGACGCGGCGGCTTCGTCGGTGATCTCGACCGACTGGCAGTTGTCCGTTACCAGGCCCCAGCCGTTGTCGTTGATGAAGGCGTCGCCGAAGAGCTGGATGGGAAGCGCGGTCGGGTCGGGGCGGGGCGCCTCGACGAGCCACGGCTCCTGCTCCGGCTCCTCGTAGAAGATGAGTCGGATTTCGTCGAGGTAGATGCTCCCCGACTGCTGCAGCTCGAACATGAGCTGCTTGACGTTCGTCGGGTCCAGGTTCTCTTCCTCCAGGTCGAAGGCCGACAGCGGGACGACCACCCGCTGCCACTCCTCGTCGATGACGGGGCGTTCGAAGTATCTATTGCCCGTGTAGGCGAACCCCATTCCGCCGGAGTAGTCTTCCAGCGTCAGCACGATGGGCAGGCCGTACATCGTCCCCTCTTTCGACCGGACGTGCATCTCGATGGCGGCGTAAGGCAGCAGCGTGGAAAGGTCCTTGCCCGCCCAGTTGTCCCAGCCGACCCCCAGCCCGGCCCACTCACAGCCTTCCGTCCCTCGATCCCAGGACACCGCGATGGCGCGCTCTCCTTCGTAGGTGACCTCCGACGTGACGCGGCCCTGCGTGCAGCGCTCGTCGTCCTGAAACCACACCGTGTCGTCGGTCTGATCCTGGAAGATGATCGGCTCGGCGGCGAGCGTCAGCTTGCGCGGGCGCTCCGGCACCGGGGCCGGCTCGACGCCCGTGTAGAGCGTGGCCGGCTGGAATTGCACGCACCCCGACGCGACGAGCGCGAGAAGCAGCACGCCGAGCACGGACGAGAACACACGGTGAGGAAGAACCTTCATGGGAGCGGGTACAGCAGGGTGGAGCGTTCCGAGGAGCGGTTACAGTTGTAACGGAGCACCGGCGGTAAAGGTGAGGTAGTCAATGCCGAAGTCGACAGGGAGGCGCGGCGTCGGCTGCGTATTGTTGTTGGAGATGAGTATGGCGCGCACTGCCACGATCTGCTGTGCCTGCGCTTGCGTCATCCCGAACTCAGCAAGAGATCTATTGAAGGCGGTCCAGCCGGGCTCGTCCAACACGATGTCGCCCGAGCCAAATACGGTGTCGGTCCCGTCGTCGAATTCGCCGTTGCCGTTGGCATCAGCGATGACCTCCAGGACGATGATGGTATGTTCGGTGCCGAAGCTGTAGAGGAACGTATTGAAGAACAGGTCCTCCGGGACGCTCGTCGGGACGGTGAAATAGCCGCTTTCGCTCGGCGACGTGATCTGGACCAGGCCGACGAAGAAGTTGTCGACGACGGTATCGGTGCCGCGCAAGAGGTAGAATGTATCGCCCTCGGCGGCAGGCACCTCCATGCTCAGCCCTGACGCGGCAGTATTGAGTTCAAACTCAAAATTGCCGAGGGTGAGATCCGCCTCGTCGTCCGCCTCGAAGCCGGTGACAACTTCGCCGGGGTAGGTACGCGGCGTGAGCACTTCGAGCGCGGCCCGCGTGGTGTCGGCACCCTCCTCCGGCACCAGGAGCGCGGCCTCGACCGGCTCGGCCTTGAAGAGGGGCAGCTCCGTGGTGCCGCCGTCCCAGCGAGCATTTTCTGCCGTCAGCTCATTGGAGAAGCCTTCGATCCGCTTGACGGCTCCGCTCTGCTGCCCGGTGATCTCGACGACCCAGTTGACCTGTTTGTTGAACCGGGCCGTGAACACCACGCTCTCGCTCGCAGCGAAGT
>JAAAOL010000084.1 GCA_009908885.1 Bacteroidota bacterium
GCGGCCTCCGGATCGTCCACCGGGCGCTTATCGACGGGGATGCTCTCGCCCGTCACCGGCGCCTGGTTCACCTCGCTCTCGCCCTTCGTGACGATGCCGTCAGCCGGGACGCGCTCGTTGGTGCGTACGATGACGGTGTCGCCCTTCCGCAGCTCGTCGACGGGCACCTCCTGCTCGGTGCCGTCGCGGCGCACGCGGGCCGTCTCCGGGGCCAGGTCGGCCAGCGACGCGATCGCCGTGCGCGCCCGCTCCATGGCGTAGTGCTCCAGCGCGTGGCCCGTGGCGAAGAGGAAGAGCAGGAAGGCGCCTTCCGCCCACTTGCCGAGCACCGCCGCGCCTGCCGCCGCCACCAGCATCAGCGTATCGACCTCGAAACGACCCGCCCGCAGGGTGTCGTAGGCGTCGCGGACGGTGTAATACCCGCCGAAGCCGTACGCGGCCACGTAGAGCGCGAGGGAGACGCCCGACGGCACGCTACCGACGTAGGAGAGCGCGAAGCCGAGGGCGAGGACCACGCCGGACGTCAGCGCGAAGATCAGCTCCGTGCGTTCGCCGAAGACGCCGCCGTGATCGTGCGCGTGGTCGTGACCGCCGCGTTCGGCCTCAGCATCTGGAGCCCCCGTCGCGTCCTGCGCAGCGCGGGCATCCTCCGCGAGAGACGCGTCGGGCGATGCCTCGACGACGACCTGAAGGTCCATCCGGTCGAGCACCGTTCGGATGGCATCTTCCGTCGTCACGGATCGGTCGTACTCGATACGAACCTGCCCCGAGGCCGACACGTCCGCCTCGATGATCCCTGCGTGCTCTCGGAGCCGATGGGCGGCGGTGCGCGCCTGCCGGACGTGCCGGATGCCCCGGACCCGCCACGTGAGGTGACGGAACCGGTCGGTGAGCTCCGCGCCGAGGCTCTTCGCGCGCTGCCGTATGCGCGAGAGCGGGATGACGTCCGGGTCGTAGTGGATGCACAGTTGGTCCGGCGTTCCGTTCTGCGCCGCCACTACATGCACGCGCGCGATGCCCTCGTGACCGCGCAGGCTACTGGTCAGGCGCTGCACGCAGGCGTCACGCGCATCCGGGATATCGGGGAGCAGGACCGGGAGGTCGAGCCGGTGGGTGTTCGACCGCTGCGTATCCGCCATAGGAGGGTCCGATAGGGGCAAGTGGAAAAGACGTGGAGCGGCATTGATGTTTATATGAGCATATATTCATATATTGTGACGAAGGGTAATGTTTCGCACCTCCCGACGCCCGCTCAGGCCGACTCCTCGCCGTGGGACAGGGCATTGTCCAGCATCTCCTCGACGTGGGCATCGGCCAGCCGGTAGTAGACGTGGCGTCCCTCACGGCGGGACCGCACCAGGCGGGCGTTGCGGAGCGTCCGCAGCTGGTGACTCACGGCCGACTGGCTGACGTCGAGCGCCTCGACGATCTCGTGCACGCACACCTCCTGGTCGCGGAGCAGGCACAGGATCTTCAGGCGCGTCGCGTCGGCGAAGCCCTTCAGCAGGCCCACCGTTTCCCGGACGATGCGCTCATCCGGCAGGCCATCGTGCAGCGATGCTTCGGCGTGACAGATCGATTCTGCGGGGTCGTCCATGGCATCCTCAACCGGCACGGTTCGAACGGAGGTCTTCGGTAGAAAGACCCTCTTCCCGGCACAGGTTCCGATTCGGGACCGCGGGGTAGGTGCCGGGAACGCCGACCTGTGATTGCGAACCCCTCCGACCGTGACGCTCCGGTACCGGACCTTCCCCGAAGACCTGGACCGCCTGCCAGGACATCCTCGCTACGAGAGGTTGATCCGCGCCGCGAACCGCACCTGGGGCCTGCCCCCTGACGGACGCCTTCCGGAAACCGAACGAGACGGGGCCTCTTCAAAGGTCCTCTGAGGATGTCGACTGGTTCACGGCGCGGGGGGGCAGACTGGCTCGCAGAGAGGAGCTGGACGCAGAGCACACGCTCCCGCCTTCCCCGAAGATCGAGCCACCGCCCTGGTCCGGACGCGACGGCTTTTCCCATACTGGACGTACCGGCACCTAGCATTTTTACGTTACAGTTGCTATCGATCATTACGAAAACCCACGAATTGTGCGCTTTAGATTCTCCCGACGCCTCACGTTCCTTGCACGTCTTGGCGGCAGTCAGGCGTTTCACCTGACATCGACCAAGCACGAGACGACCGACAAATGCCCTCAGCACACGGCATCTCTCAGGCCGCCCCAGGTGCTGTGGCTCACACGCCTTCTCGTCTGACATCGCACAGACGTCGATCCTGACATGTTTGTCAACAGCATTTTTCGCACGCTCGCAGCCTTCCTCTTGATCGTGCTACTGGGCGGTCTCAGCACATCCTGTACGTCCACCCGTAGTCCGGCGAATCCAACAGACGAGGCGCATCTGCCTCCGGATACGCTGGTTGCACTGCTGACGGACTCGCTCGACACCGAGGGATGTGATCCTGCACAGGTCGACGACCGCGACGGCATCCGCACCGCTCACATCGCCTATCCGTGCAGCGGCACGCCCAAGACGAGATTCGCCATCGCGGACCTCGGCACCCAGGGCCCACGCATCCTGGAGGAGCTAGAGACCGATGCCGCAGGAATCGACGGCTTCATACAGACGACGCGGCAGGGGCGCTCCGTCTTCATGCAGGAGCCGGGGACGGACAGCACCTGGATCGACGTCCGCCAGCTCGGTGTCGTCGTCAGCGATCAGTTCGTCGTACTGGCCCGGGCCATTCCGCCCGAATCCTTCCCCGGCTCGCCGCCGTACCGCGTCCATCGCTTCAATAACATGTACAACCGTCTCGTCGGCGTCTGGGACGGAATCGCCATGGACCGACTGGAGACCATCGCGGACCAGCGGCAACGGCCAGAACGCGCCTCGGCCCCATCGCTTCGCCGCGACTCATCCCGCGACGATGAGGCTCGCGCCTTCGCCCAGGCCATCTCGGAGACCACGACCCTCTACGCCGACTATCCCCGCGGATGGCATGCCGTTAACTATCGCGTCCACCTCGGCTGCTGCGGTCTGCTCTTCACGAACGCGGAGGCGCTTTCCGAGCAGGTGCGCGGCGGCGATGACCCGTCGCTCGATGCGGGGCAGATCGTCATGGGGCTCGTTCCTGTGAACGCTTCCAGCAACGCGACGCCCGTCGATGTGTTGGAGAATGGGCCCGAAAACCCCACGGGGACAGACGTCGATCTACCGCTCCGTCAGGTACAGACTGTCGAGGCCCCACACGCGACGACGATCAACGGGCGGCCAGCGGCGAGCGTGACCGCTACCGGAGTCGACGCATCCGGCACGTCCGTCACCTTTCAGCGTATCCTCGTTTCCGTTACGCACCGGCACCTCGGATTCACCGGCGGGCAGCTCATCGAGGCGCGGCTGTACGCACCGACGAGCCAGTCAGACACGCTGATGCCCA
>JAAAOL010000028.1 GCA_009908885.1 Bacteroidota bacterium
CATCTGCAGCGCGTGGTGACAGGAGCCACCCGCTGGGACCGCACCGACGTCCAGGCGGCGCCGTCGCTGCTGCCCGCCACGATCCACGGGGCGGACAAGCAGGCCCAGGCCATCCCCGATCCGTGCGTTTACTTCAATGCCGCAGGACGCCCTGTACGATGGAATACTCCTGGTAACCCTGCACAGATAACCATTTATACCGAGACGTCCGGCGATGCTGACCTAGGCGGCGATGGGCTGGGCTTCGTGCAGGCAGGTATAAACCAGTGGGGCTCCATTGACGGTATAACAATCAATTGGGCCTCTGGAGGTCCTTTGGCCTACGAGTCGGGTTGTGCAGATGGGAGCGCGATTAGTACACTCACGGGTGATTTCTCTCAAAACGAAGGAATAGTTCAGTTCAATGATCCCTGCAATGAGATCCAGGATCTACAGGGAGGGTTTGGCACACTCGCTTTTGGAGGATCATACTTCAGTACAGCAGATGTACATACCCATCGGGGCTTGGACTGGAATACAGCGGGCATCGGATTTGTAGTCGTGAACAATGGTGTCGGCAATTCGCTGAGCGCTGAGGGCTATCAGCGAATGATGACGCACGAGCTGGGGCACGTGCTCGGTTTCGGCCACATACCCGCTGAGGACGGCCAGGCCAATATGAATCCGAACTGCTGTATTGAGATCACCACCATCGACGAGAACTGCGCCCTGTTCGCCTACTCCGAGACGGGCGGCGGTGGTGGAGGCGGCGGCACGCTGCCGGGCACGGTGGCGCTGAGCACCCCGCAGGACGGCGCGACCGATCTGGCGACGACCATCGTCTTCCAGTGGCAGGCGACCAGCGACGCGACGGCCTACCAGCTTCAGGTCGCCACGGATGCCGGGTTCAACAGCGTCGTGCGCAGCGAGACCGTCGCGGCGACGTCGCAGACGGTGAGTGGGCTGGACGAGGCGACGACGTACTACTGGCGCGTACGCGGCGCGAATGCTGAGGGTGAGGGCCCCTGGTCTGCCACGCGGGACTTTTCGACGACGGAAGGAGCGCCGGGCGCGGTGGCGCTGAGCAGTCCGCAGGACGGCGCCAGCATCGAGGGCGAGCAGGTCACCTTCCAGTGGCAGTCCCTCGCCAGCGCGTCCAGCTACCGCCTGCAGGTGGGCCTCGATCCCGCGTTCGACACGATTGCCTTCGACGAGGTGGGGCTCACTGGGACGACGCGGACGCTCTCGCCCTTCGAGGTGGGCACGACGTACTACTGGCGCGTGCGCGGCGCCAACGCCAGCGGCGACGGGCCGTGGTCCAGCGCCCGTAGCTTCACGACGCGCCCGGCGTTGCCTGGCATGATCACGCTCGACGCACCCGACGACCGGGCCGACGACCAGCCGCAGACGGTTCTCCTCCGCTGGCAGGCGGACGCCAACGCCACGGCCTACCAGGTGCAGGTCAGCCTCCGCGCCAACTTCAGCGACATCATCGTCGACGAGGCCGGGCTGACCGCCACGGAGCAGGAGGTGGGGCCGCTGGCGACCGGCACGACGCACTACTGGCGCGTGCGGGGCGTCAATGCCGCAGGCGAGGGGCCGTGGTCGCCCACGCGTCGTTTCACGACGGCGGCGCTGCCGGGCTCGGTCGCGGTGGACGAACCGGCCGACGGCGCCACGGTGTCGCACACGGCCATCACCTTCCAGTGGCAGGCCGCCACAGACGCGGACACCTATCACCTCCAGGTCGCTACCGACACCGACTTCAACGACCTCGCCTTCGAGCAGACCGGGCTGACCGGGACCGTACGCAGCCTGACCTCGCTCCAGCCCGGCACCGACTACGTCTGGCGCGTGCGCGGCATCAACGCGTTCGGCGAGGGCGACTGGTCGACGCCGCTGTCGTTCTCCACACTGCCCGCCGCGCCCGCTGCCGTCGCGCTCACCAGCCCGCCGGACGGGGCCGGGGCCACCTCGGGCATCGTGACGCTCCAGTGGCAGGCCGCCGACCGTGCCGACACCTACGACGTGCAGGTGGCCACCGACGCCACCTTCGGCACGCTGGAGGTCGATGAATCGGGACTGGCGTCGACCGAGCTGGAGGTCGGCCCGCTGGACTACAGCACCACGCACCACTGGCGCGTGCGGGGGCGCAACGCTGCCGGAGCCGGGCCGTGGTCGTCTGCGCGCAACTTCACGACGGCCGAGGGGACCGACATCGAGCGCGTGGGCGAGGAGGTGCCGACGCGCCTGTCGCTCCACGCCAACTATCCGAACCCGTTCAACACCCGCACCACCGTCCGCTTCGACCTGCCAGACCCGACCGACGTGTCGCTCACGGTGTACGACATGCTGGGGCGGATCGTGGAGACGCTGACCACCGGGCCGCTCCCCGCCGGGCGCTACTCCTACGTCTGGGAGGCGGGCGACCTGCCGAGCGGGTCGTACCTCATCCAGCTTCGGACGGGCGAGCAGACCCAGACGCGCGTGGCGATGCTGATTCGGTAAGCGCGAGGCGGCGGAGAAACGAAGTGGCGGCCTCGCGGGTACTCCACCCGACGCGTCCCGCCAGAGGCTTCCACCCGTCCATGACCGAGCAGGATCCCACCGCCTCCGCCCGGCTGAGCACAGCCGTGGAGGACTACCTCAAGGCCATTTACAAACTCCAGCAGCACGGCGAGGCCGTCGCGACCGGCGCCATCGCCCGCGCGCTCGACATCTCCCCGGCGTCGGCCACGAACATGGCGAAGCGCCTGGCCGAGATGCGGCTCGTCCATTACGAGTCGTACCAGGGCGTTACGCTCACCGAGGCGGGCGCCCGGATCGCCCTCGAAGTGATCCGGCACCATCGCCTGCTGGAGCTGTATCTGAAAGAGGTGATGGACTACTCGTGGGAGCAGCTTCACGAGGAAGCCGAGCGGCTGGAGCATCACATCTCCGAGGCGTTCGAGAGCAAGCTGGACGAGCTGCTGGGCTACCCGACGCACGACCCGCATGGCCACCCGATCCCGACGCGGGAAGGCACCGTGGACGAGATGGCCTCCCACGTGCTGGCGGACGTCGAGGCGGGGCAGCGCGCGACGATCTCGCACCTCAACGACGACGACCCGGCGCTGCTGCATCACCTGGAGGAGCGTGGCCTGCTGCCCGGCGCCGACCTCACGGTGGTCGACCGCGAGCCGTTCGACGGTCCGATGACGGTGCGCATCGACGGGCAGGAACAGCTCGTCGGACAGGTGGTGGCCCGTAGCGTCTTCGTGCAGCCCGTGGCGTGACGTTCGGGGATGGAGGACGAGCCAAGAGGGACGAGCGCCTGACGCCGTTGGGCTGAATCGGCGTCACTCCGCCGCCGGTCCCGAGGTCACGCGATCGAGGAACGCGCGTAGCGTCTCGGGCGGGAGTCCGTCCGCCGCGGCGAGGGTGCGGCTCCAGATCTGATCCTCGGACAGG